>CAZYCT010000050.1:0-15655 GCA_964646135.1 uncultured Coprococcus sp.
ACTTATTTCTGTTCGTGCTTTCATAACTTTATTCACCTTTAATACCAAATTTCATGATTGCATTATAATATGCCAAATGCCCATAAAAGCCTAATTGATCATTGCGGTTCAGTACTATGTTCTTTGAAAAATTTTATAAAAAATCTTTGTCTTTTTCTGAAACGATGCCTTCCAACACTAGGAAATACGTGTGACGTCGTTTCTAAAAATTTGATATATCTTCATCTACAAATGTACCTTTCATTAAATCCAAGTTTAACTTTCAAAAAGGCTGATTTTATTTTATACCCTAAACTCAATCTCACAAATTTGTTTTATAGGTATTTGTGTTTTATCGGTCATTATGATTGTGTGTTCATATTCATCAATTCGTCTTACTGTACCAAAATGCGTCACATATTCGCCACCGGATTTTCGATCATCTGGAACAAAATATGTGATAGACACCGCTTCATTTGAACCAATGTTTGCACTGATGATACGGAGTTTTTCGTTCAATTGATTCAATGTATCTTCGTCCAATTCCTTTTTTTCATCGGTCAATCTCGCGGTTTCACGGATGGCATCGTCATGTCCAGTCAATGCTGCGAATGGAGAGAACTGAGCGGCTCTCTCATATAGTGACATACGCGGATGATTCTTCGATGTCGGATTGGGAAGATGGATGATATCATCATAATTCTTATTGTTCATCACAGTGTTCGCTCCCTTGTTTCACAAATTCTTGTTTATGCTTTATGCCCGCCGATCTGCTCGTTTCGTTCCTTTGCAGTTGCTCCTTCTTGAAGGCTCATTCCTTTAAGGATTGCGTTTTTGCCATATTTCTTTTTGATGGAAAGTATGGCCTTCTGTATATTTTTTTCTTGCTCTAACGCAGCCTTTTCCTTTGCTTTCTGCTTTTGTGATGCTTCGTAGTCTGTAAAAAGATCAAGCTGCTCAAAGTGTTCTTCTTGTTCTATTGAAGTTTCTGACACAAGCCTATTTGCAGTGAGCGTAATTCGCCTCACAAGTAAATTCTTATCAATAATTCTATCATAGAGTTCCATAACAGCATCCACAATGACACGAGTGGAAGAGGTTGGATTCGTCAGATTCTGAGTGCCGTGTGCGTGTTTTGGGATTTTCCTTCCGTATCGGTCGATGGTCACAGAACCAGCATATTTCTGACGGTTCTTTTGGTTCGCAAGATTTTCAATATCATAACCGATTGTCAATACAACCTGATCCGTAACGAGCCCTTTATCTACCAAATCAAGCACCATCGTGTCTGCCATTTCTCTTGTAACTAATTTTGCTTTTTCAAAATCATAGGGACATTGCAGAACTTGTCCTGAACTTATGCTGTTCGTGGATGGTTTGTAGGCTTTGACTTGTTCCATTGTGCAAGGTTCATAGCCCCAGGCGTGATCAATAAGTAGCTCAGCATTTATCCCAAAGAGCTTATATAGAAGTTCTTCATTATAATAATCATTTTCTTTCCCTATGGAACACCTTGCAATGTCCCCCATTGTATATAAACCGTTTTCTTCTAGCTTCTTCTCGTACCCTTTCCCTACTCGCCAAAAATCCGTGAGTGGTCTATGATTCCACAATAATCTTCGGTAAGACATTTCGTCGAGTTCGGCAATCCGCACGCCATTTTGATCCGGTTCTATATGCTTTGCAACAATGTCCATCGCCACCTTGCAGAGATACAAGTTGGTTCCAATGCCAGCGGTCGCTGTGATACCGGTTGTCTGCAGCACATCTTGTATCATTTTCATAGCAAGTTCACGTGCAGTCAGTTTGTAGGTGGCGAGATAATTCGTTACATCCATAAACACCTCGTCTATGGAATAGGTATGGATATCTTCCGGTGCAATATATTTCAAATAAGTGCTGTATATCTTCGTGCTATATTCCACATAAAGTGCCATACGAGGCCGAGCGATGATGTAGTCTACTGCCAACGACGCATCTTGTTTTAACACTTCGCTGTCATCAGATTTTCCGACAAGTATTTTATTCGGCGCTCTCCATCTGCGTTCTTGGTTTACTTTGTCTACTTTTTGAATCACCTCAAAAAGTCTTGCTCTAGAGGGAATCCCGTAAGATTTTAAAGAAGGCGAAACAGCAAGGCAGATGGTTTTTTCCGTTCTGCTTTCATCTGCAACAACAAGATTTGTTGTCAGCGGATCACGTTTTCGCTCCTTGCATTCCACGGAAGCGTAGAACGATTTCAGGTCAATCGCAATATATGTTCTGTTTTTATCCATCGTCCCAAACCTCCTTTTCGGTTACCTTCTGCTTCTATAACTATTATCTCTTTATTGTGCACAAAAAGGCTTCAGAGTTTGCCTCTAAAGCCAATTTCCGTCATTCTTTTACTGTCCAAATGTATTGCTTGTAGGAGCTGCTGCTTTTGCTCCCAATGAGTTCGTTGCTTCAAAGAGCGAATCTGTTGGGGCAACCGGACACATCAACACTTTTCCAGTTCCTCGGTATACATTTACAAGCCCTTCTCCACTAACTGCGGATCCTACGAGCGTCTTTGTTGTTCTTTCTACAGTAAATTCAAGATTAGATGACCAGCAAACTGCCAGATTTCCATCAATCTTTAATTCGTCATTTTCCAATTCAATTTCAATCAGTTCATTTTCAGGTACATTACATTCTAATGCAACTACACCATTTCCCTGAAGACTTAAGTTAAAGAGTCCTTCTCCGCCAAGCACTGCTGAGGAAATATTTTTTCTTGCAACGACTTTGCGCTGTACGTTAGAATCACACGCAAGGAACATTCCATCCTCGATTGTCATGCCTGCTGCACCCCATTTGGATACATCTTGTAAGATAAGATACTTATATGTAGGTTCTAGCACCAGGCATCCCTCTCCGACATACTCTGGTTTCACTGCCGATTCCTTGGTCACTGCTCCTTTTATCGCTTTGCCAAATAAATCACCGATTCCCTTCACGCCTGTAGTTGCCTGAACATTTCCGCCCATCCACTGCATAGCTCCCGACTGAATCACTGCGGAATGCCCTTTACTGATATCGATCACAATCTGTCGTCTTCTCACGTTCATCTTGCTCATAAAATATTCATCCACTGCATTGAACGGTGATACGCTGGCATCCTGCTTGTATTCTAGCACATGAAAATTCCCTACTGTTTTGACAATTTTTCTGTTTTCATTTTCCAAATTTACAATTCTCATAATCCGATACTCCTTATATAGTGATTTGTTATTTCATATGCCGAGTATAACTTTTGTTCCAAACGAAATAAACTGTTGATGCGAAGAATTAAGTCCCTTTATTTCCCGCTTTTGGCGAAAATAGGACAAACTTTATTTTAATTTTTCTTTTTCTAAATTTAAAAGTTCTATATTTAAATGATTTTCTCCAGCTGTCTTATCAATCCATAGATTCAGCGAATCGATTGCCAGGGATACTTCATCTAACTTTTTGCTGATAAATGCAAAATCCTTGATTTCATCATCTGTGATTTTCCCATCTCGCGCAATTTGTATCAGTCTACCTGTAAGTGGATTGATTTCGTTTAAGCTGGCAATGGTCTCCAGAATGATATTTGACAATTCGGAAATCTCCACTTCTGGAACATAGCGATCACCGATCATACACTTATGCGAGCAAAAATAGTTGCAAAGATCCGGCCGCTTGTAACAGTCCGCCATCTGCACGATATCGTAAGGTGTCGGCTCCTGGAGCTCATACTCGATCTTTTCAATTCTGGACGCTGATATTCCAGCCATACCTTCACTTGCCTTTTCTCTTGTAAGACCACACTCTTCTCGACAGAGCTGATAGATTGTTTTATTTTCCCGTACGGATTGCTTTCCCATTTTATTTTCCCCTTTATCTCTCAAAAATATGAGAAATATACCTTTTTAATCCAACAAATCTAAGGTATACTTATGCACATACGTTCATTATACTTGATTCATGGAAAAGCGGCAAGCCCGCGAAAGAGAGGTGCTTCAATAAATGAATACGGAAAAAAGAATTTATTTAAGTCGAGTTGTTGAAAAAATTCAAAACAATCCCAATTATGCCATTCGGCTTGGAATAAAGAACACATCAAAATTGGAAACCGCAAAAAAAGAGAGGAAAGAATCATGTTAGAACTTATTTTTGGAATTTGTGTATTAATTGTATTTGGAAAACTATTCATCTTCGGAATCAAAGCCGCTTGGGGAATATCGAAAATACTAGTAACCGTTGTATTACTCCCGCTTACTTTGATCGGACTAATCATTGGAGGGCTCTTCTACATAGCCGTTCCGCTTTTAATCGTCTTTGGGATCATCGCTTTTCTTAAAAAATTATAGCAAAGAGGGGTACGCTTCTTTTGAAGTGTACCCCATTTATTTATCCTATTTTTGCTCAATCACTGGCTTATTTTTCTTAAATCCTGTAATTGCTCCTGTCGGGCATACATTTTTGCACTTTCCGCACCGTATGCATTCCAGATTATTTGCATTTTTTACTGGATCGCAGCCCATATCGCAACACTTTGCACAGGCATTGCATCCGATACATTTCTTCTCATCTACCCGGTAGCGAAAAATCGATAGCGGATTGAATACAGAATAAATTGCCCCAAGCGGACAGATATATTTGCAAAATGGCCGATAGATAATGATAGACAGCAAAATCGTGAGAATCAAAAGAACTACCTTCCAGGTGTACAGCCATCCAATTGCACCGCGCATGGCTTTGTTCAATATAACTAACGGGATTCCACCTTCTAAAGTTCCTACCGGACAGAGCAGCTTACAGAAATATGGTGCTCCCTGTCCCAGCAGATCCGTCACAAAAAGGGGCATCAAAATAACAAAAACTAGCAAAATAATATACTTCATCTTGCGGAGAAGCTTATCTCCCTTGAAACTTTTTATTTTCTTAGGAAACGGAATTTTGTTCAACAAATCTTGAATCAATCCAAACGGGCACAGCCATCCACAGACAAATCTTCCCATCAAGGCACCCACGAACATCAAAAATCCAGCGACATAAAACGCAAATTTAAAGTTCCATGATCCAATGACTGCTTGCATGGCTCCGATAGGACAGCTTCCAAGCGCGCCCGGACACGAATAACAATTCATGCCAGGCACACACAAATTTTTCCATTTTCCTTGATATATTTTTCCTCGCGCAAATCCCACCAAGTAACTATTGCTTAAAAGGGCCCAAAGGGCCTGCACACGGTGTCTGCGCCATTCCTTCTTATCCAATTCCTATACACTCCAAACAAATATTGATTGCCTTTTGCATCACAATCGCCATTTCACCGCGATAGACGCCATAAGCCATCATCGCCAGCCCTACAACCGCCACAACATATCCACTCCAGCGCGGCATTTCACTTTTCTTCATTAGTTCTTACCTGTCACTTTCGCCAGTTCCTGCTCTACAATTGCTGACCAGTCTTCCTGCGTTCTCGCACCCACATATGGCTCACTTACAATATTTCCATCCTTATCTACAAAAAATGTCTCTGGAAAACTTGTAATTCCAGTCAGGCGGTTGTTCATATTTCCATCATCTGGTATTAAGAATGGAAATTGTGCTTCACTATTATCAATCAGTATCTGTCCACGATCAATGGCGCCCAAGTCTCTGGCATCTCCTACCTTCGCGTCCATAACAATCGCCACAACACCTAACTTGATACCCTTCTGTTCATACGCTTGGCGAAGCGCTTCCAATTCTGGCAATTCCTTTATACATGGAGAACACCAAGTTGCAAATGCATTTACCAATGTCAGGTCATACTCCTGAAACATCTCTTCGGTATATGTATTTCCAAGCACATCTTCCGTGGTAAACGGACCCACATTGGCAACACCTTCTATTCTGTCTTCTGAAAATGCAGTATATCCCTGATTTGCGTCGAATTCATGCATATCCACAAGCAAAATGTTACTCTGCTTCAGAGCGTCACCCATCTCTTGATTTCCTGAAGTATTCGTGCTGAGATAGTATTCGTAATTACCGTCCGCACTTTCACCAATTTTTTCATGTGTATCGCACGCTGTCAATTCATCCAAACGTGAAACCATTTCTTTCTGATAAACACCGATTGCTCCGATTTTCTCCAAAGCCGCCTCCCAAGACAAGATGTCAACCGACATTCCCTCTTCTGCTCTTTGTTCTTCTGTCGTCGCGGAAAAGCGAATCACAGCATAGGAAATCGTATTCGCATCCACATAATCTTCCTCCGTAAATGCAAACACTTCGCGGCTATCTAAGCCTTTTAACAAAACTTCTGAAAGCGTCATTTCCATTCCAAGAAATGGAAATTCGTACGACTCTTCGGCCTGCATTCCACAGTCCACAGGACGAAAAGCAACAATGTCGCCCGCATTTTCCTCCTCTATATTCTCTGATTCCCCTTGCTTAACAGTACCAGCGCATCCCACACAGAGTGCTGACGCCAGCACCGCTGATATAAAAATTGTACTTATTCTATGAAATTTCATATAAAATCCTCTCTTTCACCTATTCTACTTTATTCTATCGTGAACGGAAAAATTTGCAACTGCTTTTCTGTGAATAATATGTGTTCTGTACCAGTGCCTCTGCGATAAAATGAAGAAAAGCGAGGCTCTTAACCTCGCTCTATCTTTTCTATTGAATCTTTTCTCAGTTCTTCTCTGACACGTTTCAAATACTCGGAGCATTCTACTTTGTCATTTCCATAAGTCAAATTCAATTCATATTCTTTGGGAATCCAGGTCGACAGATCTGAAATATTATGCTGAAGCACCGCCTCCATGCTGTCAATCGCCTTATATACCTTGGCCTCCATGGTTTCTCGGGCAGACATCTCGTCGTACAGCGCTTTCATCTCTTCTGCATAAGCCTCCGGAAGTGTTCTCACCCAATTGTACAGCAATTGTTCTTCATTGGCTTCATTTTCAGCAGTCTTATCGAAGGCAGGGATGTCGCCTGTAAACGCTTCTCCCAGATCGTGAATGATACACATACGAATCACCTTGTCCATATCTACATCTGGAAATTCATCTCTCATAAAAAATGCCATCAGCGTCATCAGCCAACTGTGCTCTGCCACACTCTCATGCCGTCCATTTCTTGTATAGCAGTGGCGCGTTGTATCTTTCAAACGTTCTGCCACAGTCAGTGTCTCTATTAGCTTTCTCGCCTCCATACCTCTATCTCCTCATCTGTTAAATTAAAGTACCATCACCAGTGTACCTGCCCCGATAAGGACACAGCCGATCAATGATTTGGTCGTGAACTCCTCATGCAAGAATACAAATGCCAAAATCAACGTAATAACCACACTCAGTTTATCGATCGGAACTACCTTCGACGCTTCGCCTACCTGCAGTGCTTTATAATAGCACAGCCAAGATGCACCTGTCGCAAGACCAGATAAGATTAAAAAAGTCCAACTCTTTTTACTGATCTCAGCGATTCCACTTTGCGCGTGAGTCAAAAATACCATTCCCCACGCCATCACAACGACCACAACGGTCCGAATGGCTGTCGCAAGATTAGAATTCACTCCATCGATTCCGATCTTCGCAAGGATAGAAGTAAGTGCTGCAAATACTGCAGACAGCAGTGCGAATACAAACCACATAGAAACAGGCCCCCTTCTTCGTTAAACACCGTCATATTATGCTGTTTTCTTAAATAAAACCGAAATTGTCGTACCTTCGCCTGGCACACTTTCTAAGAAAATCTTTCCTTGGTGATACTGCACCGCGTGCTTCACGATAGATAATCCCAGTCCGGTTCCGCCAGACTGCTTCGAGTGACTCTTATCCACACGATAAAAACGTTCGAATACCTTCTCCTGCTCTTCCGGGGCAATACCGATACCAGTATCTGCTACTTTCAGGCACACCACCTCTTGCCCCTCTTCTATCGCAATCGTCACCTTTCCATCCATGCGATTATATTTGATTGCATTATCGCATAAATTATAAATCGTCTCATAAAGCAACCGATGTACACCGTCTATTATACCATCTTCCCCAGTCACTTCAAGTTTTATATTTTTTGCCTTTGCAGCATCTGAAAGTGTTTCGCAGACATCTTCTGCAACTAAGCGAAGGGAAACTTCTTCTCTTGGCATCTTCGCTCCTTCATCCAGCTGAGACAAGCGGATAATGTCGTCAATTAAGCAAACCAATCTGGCCGCCTCTCTTCGAATATGACCCACAAAACGCGGCACATCATCCTCCTGTACAATTCCATTTTCCAAAAGCTCGGCAGAGCCGATGATGGACTGAAGGGGCGTCTTTAATTCATGTGAGACATTCGCAGTAAATTCTTTGCGGTTTTGCTCCGCATTCACCTGCTCCGTAATGTCAAATCCTAAGATTACAAGTCCAAGCATTTTCCCTTCCGAAGAAATACTGTTTAGCTCAAATTGAAACTCTCGTCCATCCTTCTTCTCACGGAATGATGAAGTCCCTTGCTCTCTCGCCTCTTCAATGGCTGCCTGTGCGATCTGCTTTCTATCGACAATGAGGAAGTCTTCTCCCTGACAGTTCTTGGCGCCAAACCATTTCTCGGCTGCCGGATTAATACTGACTACTTTCCCTGACTGGTCTAAGAGAACCATGGCCTCCTTCATATTTCCTGTAATCTGCTCAAACTCATCTTTCTTCTGCTGCAGCTCCCGCATCTGCTCTTTGATTTCAAGCTGCTGCACATGGATTCTTCGAAGCAGTGGTGTAAGTTCCTCGTATACATCATTCGTCAGAGGCTGGTCCAGATTCAGCTGATTTAGTGGCTCCACAACGCGTTTTGCCATCTTCGTTGCGAACCACACAGACAACAAGATTGCTGCCAGAATTATCACTGCGATTGGCTGTATCATCCCCAGCACCAAAACAACTGGTGTAAGGCGGCTGTCCGATATGCGAAGTACACTTCCATCACTTAAACGAACTGCTTCATAAATATTTTGTTCCGTCAGCGTAGTCGAATAACGTCTGCTGCTTCCCATACCTGTTGCAAAGGCTTCCTGAATTTCTTCTCGGTCCCCATGATTTTCCATTTCATCTGCATCTATTTGATTGTCAAACAACACAGTTCCATCCGCATCCACCCATGTCAGGCGATAGTTCGATGAATCTACTTCATCCAGATAATCTTCCCCGAGCTTTTCTGTTGCTTCTGCCGCCAGCTTCAATTCATCTTTCAACTGCAACTGCTGTGCATTTCCAAAATACTGGTACAAAACTCCCGTAATAATGATAAGAGTCGCCGCCAATACAGCTGCCGCGACTGAAAGTATTGATTTTAAAATTTTAGTTATCATGCGAAACCTCCATGCGATACCCAACGTTGCGTACCGTTTCAATCATCTTACCGTAGGCACCCAATTTCTGTCTCAATGTACGAATATGCGAATCCAGTGTCCGGGAATCGCCCATATACTCCATATTCCAAATCTGTGAAAACAATTGTTCTCTTGTGTAGACGATTCCTGGATGTGATAAGAACAAGACCAATAAGCCAAATTCTTTATAAGTAAGTTGTACCCGTTCTCCATCTGCTGTCACTGTGTGCTCGTCTAGATTTACCACAAGTCCACCTATCTTCAGTAACTTTGACACCTGATTTGGCTGACTGCGGCGCAGGACGGCTTTGACTCTTGACACCATTTCCATCATACTAAAAGGCTTCACAATATAGTCATCCGCCCCAAGATCCAGTCCTTTGATCCGGTCGTATTCCTCTCCTTTGGCCGTAGCCATGATGACTGGAATGCCTTTATATTCTATCGTATCTTTCATTCTGGTTAAAATCTCGATACCATCCATTCCCGGAAGCATCACATCCAGAAGTATCAGTTCTGGCTTCTCTTTCTCAAGTGCCTGCCAGAATGACAACCCATCCTCGAACCCTTTTGTCTCGAAACCAGCCGATTTCAGCGCATATAATTCAATATCTCGAATACTTGCATCATCTTCTACACACCATATCATACTCCTGCTTCCTCCTTATGCACTCGTCCGATAAACTCAAGGATGTCCCAATGAGTCCCCACATCACTGTATCTTCATTTCCCTTCCAGATAAATCACCCGCTCTGCAATATTCGTTGCATGATCTCCAATGCGCTCAAAATATTTTGCAATCATCAGGAAATCAAGGGCGCTCTCTCCGTCAGTAGACTGTTCTGTAATCAACTGGATTATACCACGTTTTACTTTTGAAAAATAGTCATCTACAATGTCATCTCTCGCTATAATTTGTTCCGCCAGCGCGACATCCTTTTTCACAAATGCATCTACGCTTCCAGTCACCATCTTGATAGTCTCTCGTGCCATCTCTTCAATCAGACTGATTTCCTGCACAGAATGACCATCCAAATAGGTAATGATTTCTGCAATATCTTCTGCCTGATCTCCGATTCGTTCCATGTCCGTGATAATCTTAAGTGCCGCTGAAATCAAGCGAAGATCGTGAGCCACCGGCTGCTGATGGAGCAACAGTTTCATACAGCGATTTTCGATATCTCGCTCCATCTGATCAATAGAAACGCTCTCTGTCTTAATATTTTTAGCCAATTCCACATCGCCTGTACTCAATGCCTGCACCGTCTTTCCAATCACCTCTTCGCAGACAGCACCCATCTCGATAATTTCTTTGTTCAGCTCAAAAAGCTGTTCATCAAATTGATTTCTCATACTTGTCCCCCCTTTAGCCAAATCTTCCTGTAATATAGTCTTCGGTTCGCTTCTCTCTTGGATTTGAGAAAATGTCATCGGTCTTTCCTGCTTCCACTAATTCTCCCAGCAAGAAAAATGCTGTATAATCGGAAATTCGCACTGCCTGCTGCATATTATGTGTAACCATGACCACTGTATATTTTTCCTTCAATTCCATAGCCAGTTCCTCGATGCGTGAAGTAGAAATCGGGTCCAGCGCAGAAGTAGGCTCATCCATCAAAAGGACTTTTGGCTGCACCGCCAGCGCTCTCGCAATACAAAGACGCTGCTGCTGCCCGCCGGACAAACCGAGGGCATTCTTTTTCAGTCGATCTTTTACTTCTTCCCAAATCGCGGCATCCCTCAGCGCCTGCTCTACAATCTCATCCAACTGAAGTCTATTTGTGATTCCATGTGTACGCGGACCATAGGCCACATTGTCGTAGATGCTCATTGGAAATGGATTCGGTTTCTGAAAGACCATACCGATTTCCTTTCGCAGTTGATTCACATCTACGTCTTTTCCGAAAATGTCTCTTCCTTCGTAGCGGACATCTCCTGTGATTTTCACTCCCGGAATCAGGTCATTCATGCGATTCAAAGTTTTTAAAAATGTTGATTTTCCACAACCGGAAGGTCCTATAAAAGCGGTAATACAATTGGTAGGAATTTCCAGATTTATATTTTTCAGTGCCTGATGCTCACCATACCAGAGGCACATATCTTTCACGGAAATAATGTTACTCATAGTTTTCTCCTTTTTGCAAAATATTTTTGTACAAATGTTGCCGCAAAATTAATCAGCACCGTCAAGATCATCAAGATTGCAGCGATTGCAAATGCCACTCCGAATTCTCCTTGTTCTTTTGCGTATACATACAACGCGACGGTCAGTGTCGCACCTGGAGCGGAAAGTCCGGTGATCACACCATTTACTGCATGTGCGAATCCCGCCGTAAATAATAGTGCGGCTGACTCTCCCAAGATACGTCCGACTGCCAGAATACATCCTGTGATGATTCCATCTACACATCCTGGCAAAACCACTGTCCGCACAACACGCCATTTGCCGGCTCCAAGGCCAAATGCGCCTTCCCGGTAAGCCTGCGGCACTGTTTTTAGACTTTCCTGTGTGGATCTCATGATATTAGGAAGATTCATAATCACCAGAGTCAGTGCCCCTGCCAGCAGACAGGTCCCCATACGATTGGAAAAGAGCAGCATGCCGACCAAACCGTATATAATAGAGGGAATTCCGGAAAGAGTTTCCGCTGCATATTCAATCACTCCAACAATTTTCTGATTGGAAGCGTACTCTGTCAAATAGATTGCAGCGCCTACTCCAAGTGGCAATACAATCAATAATGTCGCAATCACAATATAAATCGTATTCAAAATATCCGGCAAAATTCCGATCTTTCCTGACAAGTAACTTGGTTTTGTCGTCAGCAATTCTATAGTAATATTCGGGATTCCCTGTACCAACACATAAACCAACAGAAACATCACGAGTGCTGCCGTCACGAAAACGGACGCCAGCATGCATAACTTCATTAATATTTCATATCTTTTTCTCCTCATAAATTATGCCTCTTCCTTCTTAAAGAAATAGTTTAATGCCGCATTAATCAGCATGATAAATAGAAATAAAATCAAAGCGATAGAAAATAATGCCTGTCTTTGTAGGCCACTAGAATATGCCATTTCACTGGAAACTGCAGTCGTCAAGAATCGCACGCTCTGAAACAATGAATCTGGCATATTTGGCACATTTCCTGCAACCATCATAACTGCCATGGCTTCTCCAATGGAACGTCCCACTCCCAAGATTACCGCCGCTGCGATTCCGCTCTTGGCCGCTGGAACTGAAACGCGAAAATATGTCTCTATCGGAGTTGCTCCAAGTGCCAAAGAGGCGTCTTCGTATTCCTTCGGAACCGCATCTAGCGCTGTGATAGACATTTTAATGATCGATGGCAGAATCATGATTGCCAGTACAACGATTGCTGCCAAAAGGCTTGCTCCATCTGGCACTTTAAAGATTTTTCGAATTGCCGGAACTAGCACTAACATTCCTACCAGACCATAGACCACGGAAGGAATTCCTGCAAGCAAACTCACTGCTGCCTGCATAACTTCTTTTACCTTCGGCGATGCGATCTTAGAAAGATACACTGCTGTGAAAAATCCAATCGGTACTCCAAGGATAATAGATCCTACAGTTCCATAAACACTTGCTAAAATAAATGGTAGGATTCCATATTTTGGCTCCGCTGCCGTGGACGCCCATTCCTGGCCAAAGAGAAACGGTACTAGACCGATCTCTTTGATTGCCGGGATTCCAGAAATCACCAGATATGCGGTGATTAAAATGACAGCTGCCACTGTAATCATCCCACAAATGAAGAACATTCCATGAATAATTTCTTCTATGATTTTATTCTTTTTCATCTTCAAGACCTCTTAGTTTGCAGAAACGACACCCGCTTCTGAAATGATTTTTTTCGCTGCATCAGATGTAATGTAGTCAAAGAACTTCTGTGCTGCTTCGCTTAACTCTGTAGCATCATTTGTCACGAGTACAAACGGACGCTGAACAACATAGCTTCCATTTTTGATTGTATCTTCTGCCACTACAACACCATTTACCTTCAATGCTTTTACTGTGTCTTTTACAGATGCTGCTGACGCATAGCCGATAGCGTTTGGATTCTGTGAAACTGTTGTGATTACATCACCTGTTGATGTCAATTCCTGACGATACTCACAGCTGTCTTCTGTACCTGTAATTGATTCGAATCCATCACGTGTTCCGCTTCCTGCTTCTCTACCGATAAGAACGATTTCTCCGTCTTCTCCGCCAACTTCTGCCCAGTTAGCAATCTCTCCTGTATAAATTTTTGCAATTTCTTCCAAACTCAGATCATCTACTGGATTTTCTGGATTCACGATTACTGCGATTCCATCATATGCCAATACTGTTTCTGTCAATCCTTTTGATTTTTCTTCATCCTTCAAATTTCTAGATGACAATCCGATATCGCAGCGTCCTTCCTGAACTGCCTGAATACCACTTCCTGATCCTGTTGGATTATAAGTAAATCCGATTCCTGTCTCTTCCTGAAATGCTTCTCCAAGTGCTCCAATTACTTTTTCCATAGAAGTCGAACCGTCTGTTGACACTGTTCCTGTCACTTTATCTGTTCCTGCCCCTGTATTTCCGCATCCTGCTAACATAGATACAGCCAATGTAGCTGCTGTCATAACTGTAATTATCTTTTTCATTTTTCCATTTCCTTTCAAACATCTTTTTTCTTTTATTTTTGCTACGTCTATCATTTTAGAAATCTTATGTAAAATCTAAAAGTCAAGTTATGTGAAATTTAGGTCAAATTTCTACGTTATGTGATGTTTAAGTCATGTTTCTATGCTATATGAAATTTAAGCCAAGTTTCTATTGACAAGTGCTATTTTTTTGTGCTATCTTATCACCAACCATTTTAGTAGGTAATTATTGGAAATAGAAGGGGGAAACTTTATGTCTGATTACAAATTCGAAACATTACAACTTCACGTAGGACAAGAACAGGCGGATCCTGCTACGGATGCGCGCGCTGTCCCAATCTATGCAACTACTTCTTATGTATTTCACAATTGTGAGCATGCTGCGGCTCGTTTTGGGCTTTCTGATGCTGGAAATATTTACGGACGATTGACCAATTCAACGCAGGAGGTTCTGGAAAAACGTGTCGCTGCTCTTGAAGGTGGTGTCGCTGCTCTTACCTTAGCTTCTGGAGCTGCTGCAATTAGCTATACACTGGAAGCCCTCGGACAAAATGGTGGCCATTTTGTTGCCCAGAAAACGATCTATGGTGGAAGCTATAATCTTCTGGCGCACACACTTCCGGGATTCGGCATTACTGCAAGCTTTGTCAATATTCATGATCTTGCTGAAGTAGAATCTGCCATTCAGGAAAATACGCGCGGTATATATATAGAAACTCTCGGCAATCCGAACAGTGATATTCCAGACATTGATGCTTTGGCAGACCTCGCCCACAAGTATCAGATTCCTTTGATCGTAGACAACACGTTCGGAACGCCTTATCTCATTCGCCCAATTGAACATGGCGCTGATATTGTCGTTCATTCTGCCACAAAGTTCCTCGGCGGCCACGGAACAACTCTGGGCGGCATCATTGTGGATTCTGGAAAATTCGACTGGAAAGCCAGTGACAAGTTCCCAGCTATTTCTCAGCCAAATCCGAGTTATCATGGAATTGCTTTTGTAGATGCAGCCGGTCCTGCTGCCTTTGTGACTTACATTCGTGCAATTCTCCTCCGAGATACTGGCGCAAGCATTTCACCATTTTCTGCGTTCTTGCTCTTGCAGGGCATTGAGACTTTATCTCTCCGCCTAGAGCGTCACGCAGAAAATACAGCAAAGGTGATTGCTTTTCTTTCTTCTCACCCATTCGTTGAGAAGGTCAATCATCCTTCTCTCCCAGATCATCCTGATCATGCGCTTTACCAGAAGTACTTTCCAAATGGTGGCGGCTCTATTTTTACTTTTGAGGTGAAAGGTGGCATCGCTGAAGCTCATAAATTCATCGATAGCCTGAAGATTTTCTCTTTACTTGCCAATGTCGCAGATGTGAAAAGTCTTGTCATCCACCCAGCTACCACGACTCACAGTCAGCTGACGAATGACGAGCTTGCCGACCAAGGAATCCGTCCTAACACCATTCGACTCTCCATCGGAACCGAACACATCGATGATATCCTTGCCGACTTACAACACGGATTCGACGCACTTGCTTAACGCACCCGGCGCCACTATCCAACTACTATCCGCCCTGGCTCCTCCGCCTCGGCGGATAAATTTCTTCTTTTGCTCTTTCTTATCTGCTCCGGTTCCTCCGCTCCGGCGGATAAATTTCTCGCTTTTCC
>CAZYCT010000051.1:0-15596 GCA_964646135.1 uncultured Coprococcus sp.
ATATAAAATTGAAAAAATATTTTATTGCATGATGAGTGGGGTTCGTGTATAATGTATCGAGACTTGTAAAGAAATATATGCATGAGGAGGAAGAAATATATGTCCAAGAGAGAAGATATTCATAAAGTATTGATTATAGGTTCCGGTCCTATCATCATCGGACAGGCTTGTGAATTCGATTATTCTGGAACTCAGGCGTGCAAGGCGCTTAGAAATCTGGGGTATGAGATTGTGCTGGTGAATTCAAATCCTGCTACAATTATGACAGACCCAGAGATCGCAGATGTTACATACATCGAACCGCTCAACGTAGAACGTATTGAAAAAATCATTGCTAAGGAAAGACCAGATGCACTTTTGCCTAATCTTGGTGGCCAGTCAGGATTGAATCTTTGTTCTGAACTTGCACAGGCAGGTGTACTTGATAAATACAATGTAGAAGTAATTGGTGTACAGGTGGACGCTATCGAACGAGGCGAAGACCGTATTGAATTTAAGAAGACTATGGATAAGCTTGGAATTGAGATGGCAAGAAGTGAAGTCGCATATTCTGTAGATGAAGCACTCGCTATCGCAGACAAGTTAGGTTATCCAGTAGTACTTCGACCAGCATACACGATGGGTGGTGCCGGCGGTGGTCTTGTATATAATGTCGACGAATTGAAGACAGTATGTGCAAGAGGACTTCAGGCTAGTTTAGTTGGTCAGGTTCTTGTAGAAGAGTCTATTCTTGGATGGGAAGAACTTGAATTAGAAGTAGTACGAGACAAAGATGGAAACATGATTACTGTATGTTTCATTGAAAATATAGATCCACTTGGTGTTCACACAGGTGATTCTTTCTGTTCAGCTCCAATGCTTACAATTTCAGAAGAAGTTCAGCAGCGTTTGCAGGAAAAATCTCACAAAGTAGTTGACTCCGTGCAGGTAATCGGTGGTTGTAATGTGCAGTGGGCACACGATCCGAAGACAGATAGAGATATAATCATTGAGATTAATCCAAGAACTTCACGTTCCTCAGCACTTGCGTCTAAAGCAACTGGTTTCCCAATCGCATTGATTTCTGCGATGCTTGCAACAGGACTTACTTTAAAAGATATCCCTTGCGGAAAATATGGAACCCTTGATAAATATGTGCCAGGTGGGGATTACATTGTAATCAAATTTGCTCGTTGGGCATTTGAAAAGTTCAAAGGTGTTGAAGATAAGCTTGGTACTCAGATGCGCGCGGTAGGCGAAGTTATGAGTATCGGAAAGACATACAAAGAAGCATTTCAGAAGGCAATCCGAAGCCTTGAAACAGGACGCTATGGACTTGGCCATGCAAAAGATTTCGATACAAAGTCAAAAGAAGAATTGTTAAATATGTTGATCAACGCGTCAAGTGAGAGACATTTCATCATGTATGAAGCTTTGAGAAAAGGTGCGACTGTAGAAGAAATTCATAAATTGACGAATGTAAAACATTATTTCATCGAACAGATGAAGGAATTGGTTGAAGAAGAAGAAGCACTTCTTACTTCGAAAGGTCATTTGCCAGCAGATGAAGCACTGATTTCAGCTAAGAAGAATGGATTTTCAGATAAGTATTTGAGCCAGATTCTTGAAGTGAAAGAAGAAGATATTCGAAATAAGAGAATTGAACTTGGTGTAGAAGAGGCGTGGGAAGGTGTACATGTAAGTGGTACACAAGATAAGGCTTACTACTATTCAACATACAATGCAGAAGACAAGAATCCAGTCAGTGAAGAAAGACAGAAGATTATGATCCTCGGTGGTGGACCGAACCGTATCGGTCAAGGTATCGAGTTTGATTATTGTTGTGTACACGCATCACTTGCACTGAAAAAGCTTGGATTTGACACGATCATTGTAAACTGTAATCCAGAGACAGTTTCTACAGATTATGATACATCAGATAAATTGTACTTTGAACCGTTGACTTTGGAAGATGTTCTTAGTATTTACAAGAAAGAAAAACCAGTTGGTGTGATTGCACAGTTTGGTGGACAGACACCTTTGAATCTCGCAGCAGATTTGGAAAAGAATGGTGTGAGAATTCTTGGAACTGCACCGTCAGTAATTGACCTTGCAGAAGACCGTGATTTGTTCCGTGCAATGATGGATAAATTGGAAATTCCAATGCCAGAGTCAGGAATGGCTGTCAATGTAGAGGAAGCATTAGAAATCGCAGAGAAGATTGGCTATCCAGTTATGGTTCGCCCTTCTTATGTTCTTGGTGGACGAGGAATGGAAGTTGTCTATGATGCACAGAGCATGGTAGGCTATATGAATGCAGCAGTTGGTGTTACTCCAGATAGACCGATTCTGATAGACCGTTTCCTTGGTCATGCTACAGAGTGTGAGGCGGACGCAATCAGTGATGGAACACATGCATTTGTACCAGCAGTTATGGAGCATGTGGAACTTGCAGGTGTCCATTCGGGAGATTCAGCATGTATCATTCCATCTAAATATATTTCAGAGGAAAATGTTAAGACAATCAAAGAATATACAAGAAGAATCGCAGAAGAAATGCATGTAAAAGGTCTTATGAATATGCAGTATGCGATTGAAAATGACAAAGTATTTGTTTTGGAGGCAAATCCAAGAGCATCTAGAACTGTGCCACTTGTTTCAAAGGTATGTAATATCAGAATGGTACCACTTGCAATCGATATTGCTACTGCTGAATTGACAGGAAGACCATCACCAATTAAAGATCTCAAGGAATTTGATATTCCATATTATGGAGTAAAAGAATCAGTATTTCCATTCAACATGTTCCAGGAAGTAGACCCAATACTTGGACCAGAGATGAGATCTACAGGAGAAGTTTTAGGACTTGCCGCATCATCAGGAGAGGCGTTCTATAAAGCTCAGGAAGCAACGCAGACAAGACTTCCACTTGGAGGAACTGTTCTGATTTCTGTCAACGATAAAGATAAGGGCGAATTGATAGAAGTAGCACAGGGATTTGCAGATGCAGGATTTAAGATTTTGGCATCACAGCATACTTGCGAAGTCATCCGTGAAGCTGGAATTGAAGCAGAGATGGTGAAGAAACTTCAGGAAGGCAGACCGAATATTCATGATTATATCTTGAATGGAAAAATCGATCTTATTATTAACACACCAAGAGAAAAGTCTGATAAAGATGATGATAGTTACCTTCGCAAGGCAGCTATTAAGAAAAAAGTGCCATATTTTACAACAATGGCTGCTGCAAAAGCAACTGTTGCTGGTATTAAAAACGTGCAACGAAATGGTAATACAGAAGTAAAATCTTTACAGGAATTACATTCTGAAATTAAAGAAAAATAATTTTTACGAGACAGCGGAGTTTTTAGCGCTGTCTCGTTTTTAGTTTATAATTATTTAACTATACAAAGAAACGGATATGAATTATAATCAATATATTGAAAGAATTCAAATGAAGGAGACCGTAGTATGGATATAATATACGTAATATGGCAGTTATATAGCAACGGGAAGATTGCAGTCAGCAGGGGACATAAACCAATGAAATACCGTTTGATTACGGCGGGCTTATGTTTTGGATTGGAGATTGTTGGCTCCCTTGCAGGTCTTATGATTACATTGACAATGAATCCAGAATCACGTTCTTTAAAATGGATATATATGTTGAGTTTACTTGGCATTGTCATAGGATCCGTTTGGTCGCGGTTGATTGTTTGCAAAGCCCCAGTTGCAGATAAGAATATGCCATACAGAAATGACTCTTACGGCGGAGAGCCGTGTGAAGAGACATATAGAAGAACGAGTACATTTTCTTACGGAGCTGAGAGTGAACAGTTGACCAATCCTGCTAGGATTCATGTCATGAACGAGTATTTTTGGAATGACGATGCGAAGGAACTGCTGTTTCTAAATAATATTCCAATTTGTACGTTAGAATCTGGAAAAGAGTGTACATTTTTGAGTACATCTGTCAAAAATATTTTTTCAATAGGAAGACCAGATTATCCGGCAGATGACACACAGCATAGTATTAAATTTGTTGCTGCAGAGAATGGAAATGTAGAGATTGTGATAAAAGATGGAAAAATTGTAACAGATCGATTTAAGAATTTGAAAGCAAAATAATATGGAAGTGATATCTGAATGTTCCAGTGCATATAGTTAGATAAAATGTAATGTAGGACATTATGGATAGAACAAAGAAAAAGGAGAACGGAACGCTCAAGTATCGTATGGCAGAAGCATCAAGTATGCCTAAAGATGTGATCTTGGGGGTTCCGATTGTTACTATTGTAGGAGAGTTTGAAGTAAATATAGAAAACTACCAAGGAATCATTGAATATACAGAGCTGATGATTCGTATTAAAATTAAAAATGGTCAAGTGAGAATTTCAGGCAGACATTTGCAGATAGATTATTACACGAATGACGATATGATGATTACAGGAGAAATAGAAAAGGTGGAGTATCAATAGTCGGAAAGAAGTGAAAGTGTTTGTCGGAAAAAATTAGAAGGTGCCTTGCAGGGTATTTAAAAGTGCGTTTGTCAGGAAATCAAGCAGAAAGATTTATGAATTTGTGCAGTTATCGAGAGATTAATCTGTGGGATGTGAAGTTAGTTGAAGAATCTTATGAGATGAAAGTGGCACTGAGAGATTTCTGGAAAATCAAGCCGATAATACGGAAAACGGGAACGAAAGTCAAAGTGGTAGAACGATATGGCTTTCCTTTTTTTTGGAAAAAATATAAGACGCGGTACTTTTTGATAGCAGGATCTTTGGGGGCTGCATGTTTCTTACTTTTTATGACCACATATATATGGAGGATAGAAATCAATGGGAATGTAAGTTGTTCCGATGAAGAGATCAAAAGCTATTTAAAGAGCATAGCTGTTTTTGAAGGACAATCTAAAAAAAGAATTAGCTGTAATTTTGTGGCTGATCAGCTGCGCGAACAGTTTGAAGAGATGATATGGGTTTCTGTTTCGATAGATGGAGTAGACGTGATTGTTGAAATCAAAGAAAATACAGATTTCATTTCTGAGGAAAAAGGTGAAGGACCAAGCAATCTGATCGCGGATCGAGAAGGCATCATTACAAGTATAATCACGAGTCATGGGGTGCCGAAAGTGAAAGTAGGAGATGCGGTAGAAAAAGGTGATGTGTTGGTGTCGGGAATAGTAGAAGTTAGAAATGATGCTATGGAAGTAGTTGGATATCAATACTGTGAAGCTGAAGCGGAGATTTACGCTCAGACAGAGCTTTTTTATATTGACAGTATAGAATCGGCTTGTCAAATTTTGAAGGAGACAGGAAAAACTAGTTATCAATTTTGGGTAGAAGGTG
Organism: uncultured Coprococcus sp.; assembly: GCA_964646135.1. Taxonomy (GTDB): domain Bacteria; phylum Bacillota; class Clostridia; order Lachnospirales; family Lachnospiraceae; genus Allocoprococcus. The sequence goes on from CAZYCT010000051.1 coordinate 5,328, forward strand.
AAGAAGTAATTCGAGTGCTTGGAAATCCTGAGTACACATACAAGTATTATAAAACTTTGATGGAACAGGAAAATTTAAAGTTATTGAATGTTTTTCCTATTCCATGGAAATTTGGAATCTGTAGAGTTGTTGAGTGCGAAAAAAAAGAGAAAGTATACACACCGGAAGAGATGAGACAGATATTGAGTGAAAATTTTCATAGATTTTGTCAGGATTTGGGAAAAAAAGGGGTTCAAATTTTAAAGAATGATGTTACAATATATCGTGGTGTAGAGTGTACATCTGCCAAAGGACTCTTGACCCTTGAAGAGAAAATAGGGGAAAGTGAGGCAGCAGAAAAAATAGATTTTATTAGTAAAGAGGAAGGAAACATATGATATGGCGATTCTTGAAGCAATTATAGAGATACCTGCAAAGCACGAACAGAATGTGTTTGGGCAGTTTGATGTATTTGCAAAAAAAATAGAGCGTTCTTTGCATGTAAGTCTTATTGTACGTGATGGAAAAGTGAAGATTCTGGGAGATGCAAATCATGTAGAATGTGCAAAGAAGGTATTAGAGCAATTGACAGAGCTTTCTGAAAGAGGAAATATCATCCAAGAGCAAACGGTAGATTATACATTGGCACTCGCCATGGAAGATAGCGCAGAAAGTGTTGTTGAGATTGACAAGGAATTGATTTGTCATACGCTGCAAGGGAAACCTGTGAAGCCGAAAACATTAGGGCAGAAGAAATATGTCGACGCAATTTCTGAGAAAATGATTACATTTGGTCTTGGACCTGCTGGTACAGGGAAAACCTATCTGGCTATGGCTATGGCAATTACAGCTTTTAAGAAAAATGAAGTGGGACGTATTATATTGACGCGTCCGGCTATTGAGGCGGGAGAAAAACTGGGATTTTTACCAGGGGATTTACAGAGTAAAATTGATCCATATTTGAGACCGCTTTATGATGCACTATATCAGATTATGGGAGCGGAAAGCTTTATAAAGAACTCCGAAAAGGGTCTGATCGAAGTTGCACCACTTGCGTACATGCGAGGCAGAACTTTAGATAATGCATTTATCATATTAGATGAAGCCCAGAATACGACGCCTGCGCAGATGAAAATGTTTTTGACAAGAATCGGATTTGGCTCGAAAGTGGTCATTACTGGTGATATTACACAGAAAGATTTACCAGCAGGGCAAGTCTCTGGTCTTGATACGGCTATCCAAGTTGTAAAAGATATTGATGACATTGCAATCTGTCGTTTGTCGAGCAAGGACGTGGTGAGACACCCACTGGTACAAAAGATTGTAAAGGCCTACGAGGTCTATGAACAGAAGAAGAACAAAAGCACAGAGCGAAAGAAACGAGGGTAATTATGAGGATATATTTGGAAAATGAGGGAGAACTGGAATTGGGGTTAGATTACCTGGAAATTGCTGATAAGGTAGCAGAGGCAGTATTAGACCAGGAAGAGTGCCCTTATGAATCGCAGATAGAGTTGTTACTTACAGACAACGAAGAGATTAGAAGAATCAATCAAGAATTTCGTGCCATTGATCGACCGACCGATGTGTTGTCATTTCCGATGGTAGATTTTGATAAACCGGCAGAATACGATTTTCTGGAAGAGGAAGATGACTGTTTTGATCCAGAGACTGGTGAATTAATGCTGGGAAATATTGTGATTTCAAAAGAAAAAGTGGTTTCACAGGCAGAAGAATATGGACATTCTCTAAAAAGAGAATATGCTTTTTTAATTGCGCACAGTATGCTTCATTTGTTGGGATATGATCACATAGAAGAAGACGAACGAGCAGTGATGGAAGAGAAACAGCGCAAAGTGTTGGGAAAATTAGGCATTGAAAGATAGTGGCAGCGAGGTGTTTTATGGCGGAAAATAAAAAAACAGCGGGCGATAGATTCCTCGTTCAAGGGACTATTCTGGCTATAGCTGGAATTATCACAAAGATTATAGGCGCAGTGTATCGAATTCCGATGCTGAATATTATGGGGCTGCAAGGACAGGGGTACTATGATATAGCTTTTCAAGTGTATTCTATTGCACTTTTGATGTCTTCTTATAGTTTACCGCTTGCAGTGTCCAAACTGGTGTCCGGAAGGATTGCCAGAGGAGAACACAAGAATGCGCAGAGAGTTTTTCGAGCTGCAATGGCATTTGCATTAATTGTAGGAACTTTTATTATGCTTGTTGTATTCTTTGGCGCAGATTTTCTTGCGGAGCATGTGATGGGCGCAAAAGTCAGCTCTTATGCATTAAAAGTTTTGGCACCAGGACTTCTGATCGTTGCGGTTATGGGAGTTTTACGTGGCTATTTTCAGGGATGCGGTACAATGATTCCGACTGCAATTTCACAGGTATTGGAACAAATATTGAATGCGGTTGTCAGTGTAGTTGGGGCAGCTATCTTGCTGGATTATGGAAAAGAAATAGCTAAACAGCAGAAGAATGAGCTGCTTGGGCCAGCATATTCGGCAGCGGGCGGTACATTGGGAACTGTTGCAGGGGCATTGATTGGTCTTGTGTTCTTGGCATTTTGCTACTATGCTTCCAGAGAAACGATTCAGCGCAAAATGCGAAGAGATCGAACAAGGACGACGGAAAGCTATCAGAAAATATTTAAAGTCTTGTTGCTCACGATTGCACCAGTATTGATGAGTACTGCAGTTTACAATGTGGGAAATGTCATTGACAGTGCAATGTTTAACAATATTATGGGAGCTCAGGGGCATCTGGAAGAGGAATGTGTGGAACTTCTCGGAAAGCTGGGACAATACTATACCTTGTTTAACGTACCTTTGGCAGTAGCTAATTCTCTGGGCGCATCCATGATCCCGTCATTGGTTCGTGCATATGAAAATAAGGAAAAAAGAGTGTTGCATAATCGAATTTATATGGCAGTGCGTTTTACGATGTTGATTGCGATTCCGAGTGCCTTTGGATTTTTTATTGTCGGGGAACCAATCATGGACTTCATATGGCCATCCATCGACAATTCTACACAGGCAATGATGTTTAAAATTGGTGCGATTTCATTGGTATTTTATTCTTTATCTACGGTTACGAACGCCGTCCTTCAGGGAATCAATCGTATGATGAAACCGGTTAAGAATGCAGCCATAGCGTTAGTACTCCATATTATTTCTCTGTTTATCATGCTGGTATTCTTTAAATGGGGCATTTATGCAGTCATTGTTAGTAAGGTTGTATTCTCTTTGGCAATGTGTATTTTCAATGCCCATGATATTTACGAGGCAATCGGTTATAAACAAGAGAGACATCGGACATTTGTGATACCGTCATTGGCGGCTCTTGTGATGAGTGTTGTTGTTTATGTAGTGAACCTTGTGATGAATATTTTTGTGGGTGGAAGACTTGGAATTCTGATTGCACTTGTGGCTGCGGTGCTTACATTTGCAATATGTTTACTTGCATTTGGAGGACTTTCGGAAAGTGAAATATTAGAAATGCCAAAAGGAACGGCTATTTTGAGCATTTGTAAGAAGCTCCATCTGATCAAAGATGATTTTTATTAAAAGAGAATAGAAAAACAGAGTCAGGTCAATACTATAAGAAAAAGGAGTTGTCCAAATGACAAGAAAATATAGTATTGGTCTGCTCGTGGCTGTTGTGGTGTTGCTTTTGGTAATTACATTTGGATACCATAAAGAGTACGAATATGTCAAGAAGCAAACGAACATAGATACTGTGACGGCGCAGGGGAAAGCTATAAAAGAATCTGTTTTTTGCCTAAAAGACTTGAACGGTTATGTTGCGGTGTATTTGGAGGATGGAGAGACGATTTATGAATACACAGATATTAAAGTCAAAGATCTTCCAGAGGTACTGCAGCAGGAGATAGGAGAAGGAAAACAGATTTTTGGTATTGAGAAGTTATACGGATTTTTAGAAAATTATAGTAGTTGAAAGAGGAAAAGAAAAATGACAGAAGAAAAAATTGAACGAATTAATGTGCTGGCAAGAAAGTCAAAAGCAGAAGGACTTACAGAGGAAGAGGCAAAGGAACAGCAGATTCTCAGAAGAGAGTTTATTGAAGATTTTAAAAGAAATTTAAGAGGAAATTTAGATAATATCTCTATTAAGGAAGCAGATGGAAGTATTACAAACCTTGGCGAGAGACATGCCAAGAGAATGAGTGAAGAGAAACGTTATAGTTAAAAAAATTTATATAAAGAAGTAAATAATGTAAAATGCCGGAATGGATGTGCTTGTAAGCAGTCATTCCGGCATTTGTTGTTTATGGATAAATCAATTGTGATTCTGTAATGTTATCTAATACATCATGAAGATATTTCTTGGCTAGATATCTGGCCATAGGAAGATTCATGTCGAGATAGTTGCCACAGTCTTTTGGTGCAGCGCCAGGAACCTCTCCATCGAATTCGGCAACGAAAGAGAACATCTCTTTCATCAAAGGGACGATATCTTTTGATTCATAATCTCCAGATAATAAGAGATAGAAGCCGGTACGGCATCCCATTGGACCGAAGTACAATGTTTTTTCTCCATATTCTGAGTGATTTCTTAAGAAGGTTGCGGCAAGATGTTCGATTGTATGCATCTCAGCTGTATTCATGACAGGCTCTTCGTTTGGTTTTGTCATTCTAATATCAAAAGTAGTAACTGGATAGGTTCCTACCATATCTTTTCTTGAGACATATAATCCAGGAACTAACTGGATGTGGTCAATTGTGAAACTTGTGATTTTTTCCATCATGTAAATCCTCCTTTTGTGTCGAACTAATTTTTTCGGTAATTGTTAAAGTCCTCAAACATTTCATGAATATTTGCAATAAAACGATCGAATGCACCAGCTTTATAAAGATTGATTAAGATGATGCCGACAGGAATGGCAATGATCATTCCGATGACGCTGCTGAATCGATATCCAATGAACATAAAGAACAGCGTGGTGAGAGGATCCATTCCGACGGTGTCACCGATAAATTTGGGCTGTAGAAGTTGATGCACAAGAAGGCAAACAAAGTAAATAATCATCAGCCCAATGGCAGTATAATAATCTCCAGTCAAAAATTGGAACAAAGCCCAAGGCCAGATTGCAGTTCCAGTTCCCAAAAAAGGGATGAAATCCAAAATAGCAATCAAAATAGCCCACAAAATTGCATAGTCAATATGCAAAATCAGAAATCCAAAGAACAAAATAGCAGCAATTATAATCATAATTTTCAATTGCGCTTTGAAATACCCGAGAACAGCGCGGGAAAACATGTCCTTGATCATTGCAAAATGAGCGCGTACGTTTTGTGGAATACAGGATTTTAATGTGGATGAAATCTTCTCTTTATCTGCGATAAAAAAGTAAGCAGATAGAAACATAAAAACTGCCTGAAGCAAAATGTTTGGAAGATGTCCAACGATATCCCCTGCAACACTTAAGGTTGGTTTTCCTAGAGCGCCTACCCAGTCTCCTAAGTAGGAATCAATATTTTGAAACAGCTCTGAAACTCCCTGCTGAAGATTCTGAGGAAGTGTCTGGGTGAAACCAGACATATTGTTTTCAATGTCGTGGAAACCGAGCATCACGGAAGAATATATTTCAGGAAGATAATTCATAAAGTCCATGAGTTCTTTCACTATCCATGAGATGCCAAGGTAACAAACTCCGATGACCAGTGCGAGAGCGCCAACAATCACAATCCAAGTGCCGTGTTTTCGGACAAGATTTAAACGCTTTTCAAATAACTTCACCAGAGGATTCGCTAAAAGAGCAATTATCCAGCCAATGACAAATGGCATAAAAAAGCGCAACAGTTTAGGCAACAGGAAACATACAGCAAGCAACCCAACCACATAGAATGCTAGGTTACAGATTGTTTTCAAATGTTTCGTCTGCATGATATCATCTCCCTATATAATAGCATTTTTAATCGTCTTTTTCTGATACTGTGTATGTTTGACGTTTTCTTGCCATCTCATCGCTTGCAAGATATTCGTCATAAGTAGTCATCTTGTCAATCATCTTTCCGCCTGGCATGATTTCCATGATACGATTCGCTGTTGTCTGTACAATCTGATGGTCACGTGATGAGAAGAGAAGTACACCAGGGAATTTCTTCATACCATTGTTGAGTGCAGTGATGGATTCCATGTCAAGGTGGTCAGTTGGTTCGTCGAGAATCAAGATATTTGCGCCTGAAATCATCATCTTAGAGAGCAGGCATCGTACTTTTTCACCACCTGAGAGTACTTTTACTTTTTTGACACCATCTTCACCGGCAAAGAGCATACGTCCAAGGAATCCACGTACATATGTCACATCTTTTACATCAGAGTATTGGGTCAGCCATTCTACAATCGTATCTTCGTTGTCAAACTCTTTTCCACTGTCTTTTGGGAAATATGCCTGTGTAGTAGTGACACCCCATTTGTAAGATCCTTCGTCTGGTTCCATCTCTCCGGCAAGGATTTGGAAAAGTGTAGTTTTAGCAAGCTCATTGCCGCCTACGAAAGCAACTTTGTCATCACGGTTAAGGGTGAATGAAATATTGTCAAGAACTTTTTCACCATCAATAGTCTTACTGATACCTTCTACAGACAACGCTTCGTTTCCAATCTCGCGATTTGGCTTAAAGTCAATGTATGGATATTTTCGGCTGGATGGACGAATTTCATCAAGCTGAATTTTCTCGAGTGCACGTTTTCTTGAAGTAGCCTGTTTTGATTTAGAGGCGTTGGCACTAAAACGAGAAATAAATTCCTGAAGTTCCTTGATTTTTTCTTCCTTTTTCTTGTTAGCTTCCTTCATCTGACGGATCAGAAGCTGGCTTGATTCATACCAGAAATCATAGTTTCCGGCATAGAGCTGTATTTTTCCGTAGTCAATATCTGCAATCTGTGTACATACCTTATTTAAGAAATAGCGGTCATGAGATACGACAATGACTGTGTTGTTGAAATTAATCAAAAATTCTTCCAACCATGCAATTGCATCCAAATCCAAGTGGTTGGTCGGCTCGTCCAATAAAAGGATGTCTGGGGAACCAAAAAGAGCTTGCGCCAACAACACTTTGACCTTCTGTGCACCTGTGAGATCTGACATCTGTGAATAGTGAAGCTCTGTTTCAATGCCAAGACCATTTAATAAAGCGGCGGCATCAGATTCAGCTTCCCAGCCGTTCATCGTGGCAAACTCGCCCTCTAGCTCACTTGCGCGAATACCATCTTCATCTGTGAAGTCTTCTTTTGCGTAGATAGCTTCTTTTTCTTTCATGATCTCATAGAGACGGGCATTTCCCATGATGACGGTATCGAGAACCGGAAACTGGTCGTATTTGAAGTGATCCTGCTGCAGGAAGGAAAGTCTTTCTCCTGGAGAAATGATGACTTCGCCGGAAGTAGGTTCCAATTGTCCTGATAAAATCTTCAGGAATGTAGATTTCCCGGCACCATTGGCACCGATAAGACCGTAGCAGTTTCCTTCTGTGAATTTAATATTTACATCTTCAAACAATGCTTTCTTCCCAACTCGGAGGGTAACATTACTTGTACTGATCATTATAATTCTCCTTTTTTACTTTGAAATTTATCTGTATTTTACCGACCTATATCGTAACATGAGAACTGGAAATGTGCAAGTATATGACGGCTGAAAAGCCAGCAAAAAAAGGAAGCTTAGAGACTCCCTTTTTCGTTGCGGATTTTCTTTACAGAAGATATCATTTGATCAAGGTGCGCTTTTTCAGCATCTGTTTTTCCCTCTTTTAAAATATCGAGAATTAGATTAATTTCATCCTGCGAAAATCGAATATTTTGTTTGTTCGCACTGACAATGAGAGATAAAAGAACAGTGGCTAGTGATTTGCCAGATTTTCCTTCCGTCTGTTTTGCAGCGTGCTTTAAAAGTTCTAGCTTGACTGGGTCAAGATTCTTTAGATTGTGATGATTCATCCATGTTTCCATCAGATTCCGTCCTTTCTTCTTGAAAGATATCATTTATATTCATTGCATTGAGCAAATCGTTCATATTTAAGTCCTGCATCATTTCCATCATATTCAGTGCCTGCAGCATTTGTTCCATCATTTCGGCATCATTTTCAGAACAGTAACTCTTTAGGTCAGTCATTATATTTTCTAGAGAAAATTTTTTGTGAAAAGATGTTTTTGTAAAATAGCGAAAATAAGAAAACGTATTTTGGAGTTCTGCCAATTTGATATATACACCAAGCACAGGCTGAATTTCCAAAGGCGTATAAGGAAGAAGCAGTTTTAAGGTTTGTAAGTTTTGATCAGTGACAGCTATATCTAAAGGTGTCATCTTCTGTGAGGTCTTCCATTCCATTGTACTATCTCCGGACATTCAAGTTATAAAACTATATGTCTGAAAACAGAAAAATATGAGCATGCATATAGTATTACAAAGGAGTGAGATGATGGAACGTATAATAATTGAAGGGAATGCTGTTTACGAAGTGGATGAAGAATGTTTGAAAAGAAAAGCACAGAAAGAGCAGAAGAGTGGAGAGGATGAAAAAAATGAGGAGTGCAAATAGCACCCCTCACTTAGAAGATTAGCAGCCACAGCCGCATCCGTTGTTTCCGTTGCCACCACAGAAGAAAAGAAGGAGAATAAGCCAAATACAGCTGTTGTCACAGCCACAGCCACAATCAGAAGAACGTCCGAAGCCGTTGCCGCCACACAAGAAAAGGAGAATAATAATCCATGTACAGGAATTTAATCCACATCCGTTTCCATTGAAAATACTAGAATTGTTGTCGCAGCCACAGCCGCAGTTTGTTGCACTGAGTTCACTCATTTTTATGCCTCCAATAGGATTTCTTTACACTCTTATCATATGTAGGATAGCTTGCCCAAGTTGACAAAAAAGTGGGGGATGAATATCTTAATAAAAAAGAGTAGTATATTAATATGAAAGAATTGAAGCAGAAAATCAAATATCAATGTCCTGTGGTGTGTGACGAACACTTGCAGGGTGAGGGAGTCGTGACTGCGATATTGGATACAGGGATAGTGCAGCATCCAGATCTTGAAAATTGTTTGCTTGGATGGAAGGATATTATCCATGGAAAATCTTCGTGCTATGATGACAATGGACATGGTACGCATATTGGAGGAATTATTGCAGGAAATGGAAGAAGTTCCAGAGGCGTCTATGCCGGAATTGCACCGAAGTCTCAAATTGTCTGCGTTAAGGTGCTGGATTATGCTGGCAATGGGAGAATTAGTGATGTGATAAAGGGAATACAATTTGTGTTAGAAATGCAGAAAAAATGGAAGATTCGGATTGTCAATATCTCAATGGGTACCAGAAGACATGAAGGTCATAAGGAAGAGGTGGAACTTTTGAAATGGGTGGAATATATGTGGGATGAGGGGCTTATTGTGATTACAGCAGCCGGAAATTTCGGACCAGACTATGGAAGTGTGACGATTCCGGGTGTGAGTAAGAAGGTGATTACAGTTGGTGCTTGTGATGCTGTTTATGACAGAAGAAGACCTAATCCCAATTTTTATTCGGGCTGTGGTCCTACAAAAGAGTGTGTAGTCAAGCCAGATATCTGTGCTCCGGGAAATCACATTTATTCTTGCAATTTTCGTTACCCGTGGAAAAGCAAAAAGCCATATATTGCAAAGACAGGAACTTCTATGGCAACTCCGGTGGTAGCAGGAGCAACAGCGCTTTTGGTAGAAAAATATCCGGGAATAGGAAATGTCGAGACCAAGATGCGTTTGTGGAGGAGTGGAGATGATATGGGACTGGGGAAAAATAGTCAAGGACATGGCCTAATCAACATTCAAAAATATTTATCATAAAAAAATAGAAGATGTCAAGTTTTTTTGCTTGACAAAAAGAGATGTTTGTTATATGATAGCACAGGTGATAAAGATGAATGAATTATTAAAGCAGACATTATTGTACGACTTTTATGGCGAACTGCTTACAGAACATCAGAAAGAAATTTACGAACAAGTTATCTTGGAAGATTATTCTTTGAGTGAGATTGCGAAAGATGCTGGAATCAGCAGACAGAGTGTTCACGATATGATTAAGCGCTGTAATAAGACTTTGGAAGCATATGAAGAGAAATTACATTTGGTGGAGAAGTTTATGTCTGTGAAAGAGAAGGTTCATCAAATCGACACCCTGTTGGAAAACTATAATGACCAAGATGAGAAAGAATTGATCAAGATGGTGAAGAAACTTTCCAGCGAAATCATAGAGGAGTTATAATATCGCATTTGACAGCTTAACAG
>CAZYCT010000052.1:0-14395 GCA_964646135.1 uncultured Coprococcus sp.
TGTTCCCCGACATCATCCCAGAGACTTTTGTCATCAGTGGCACTTCCCCGATGCTCACCATCCCTGTCATCATGGCAAGCACTGCGACCACCGCCACCAACAGATACAAGTGCTTCTTCTTTTTCCGGAACGCAACCACTTTCTCACCTTTCTTCGGCGAACGACCATGCTCTTTCTGCATCTGAATCTCTCTCCCGATTCGTATCGCCTCTTTATCTTCATCAGCCATAAGGTCAAATGCTGTTTTCTTCGCTTCTACCCTCGCAATCCTTTCCATCAGATCCTCTTCCGAATCTTCCGGCATTGCAAGATCCTTGAGCGACTCATCCGCCTCAATTCCTGCCAGGATATCCTGGGCTTCACGCTCTAACTCCGAGAGCAAGATATCCTGCATTTCCTTATGCTGTTCATTCTCATTTTTCATCCAGGCAACCTCCTTTACCCCAGTTTTTTTCTCCCATCTCTTGACCTTTTTTTCTCGTATGCTAAGATGATGTTAAACATAAAATCAGTTTGGGAGGAATATATGAAACGTATTATTTTAACAGGCGGCGGTACCGCCGGCCATGTGACACCTAACATTGCTTTACTGCCACGTTTGAAGGAACTTCAATATGATATACACTACATCGGCTCATACAATGGTATCGAGAAAGAACTCATCGAGAAGCAGCAGATTCCCTACCACGGAATCGCTTCCGGCAAGCTTCGCCGCTATTTCAGCTTACAGAACTTCACCGATCCATTTCGCGTATTAAAGGGATTCTCCGAAGCGAACAAATTAATCCGAGAACTCAAGCCAGATGTCATTTTCTCAAAAGGTGGATTTGTCAGCGTTCCTGTGGTAATTGCAGGGAAACGCAATCATGTCCCAGTCATCATTCACGAATCAGATATGACACCAGGACTTGCGAACAAGATTTCTATCCCGTCTGCACACAAGGTCTGCTGTAATTTCCCAGAGACTCTTGCCGCACTTCCGGCAGAGAAAGCTGTTCTGACTGGCTCACCAATTCGTCAGGAACTTCTCGCTGGCTCACCAGAGAAAGCGCGTGAATTTTGCGGATTTACTTCCGACAAACCAGTGATCATGGTTGTTGGCGGAAGTCTTGGCGCAGCTGCAGTCAATACTGCAATCCGTCAGATTCTTCCTGAGCTTCTGAAAGACTTCCAAGTAATTCACCTCTGCGGGAAAGGGAAACTCGACCCTTCTAAGGAGAACCTGGAAGGCTATGCACAGTTTGAATACATCCAGGACGAACTCAAAGACCTTTTTGCCCTGACTGACATCGTTGTGTCGCGCGCCGGTGCAAATGCCATCTGCGAACTCCTTGCCCTTAGAAAGCCGAACCTTCTGATTCCACTTTCTGCAAGTGCCAGCCGTGGTGACCAGATTCTGAACGCCCGCTCCTTTGAGAAGCAAGGGTTCAGCAAAGTCCTGGAAGAAGAGGAATTATCAGATGACATTCTCCTTTCTTCCATTCGCAGTCTCTACGAACAGCGCGTAGATTTCATGGAAACAATGCGACAGTCCGGTCAACAAGATTCCATCGAGACTATTATCAATCTAATCGAAGACGCTGTCCACAGTTAACTTCGTATTTATTTCACATTGTAACACATGCGCAAAACAGGTGCCGAATCGACACCTGTTTTTTTACACTTATTCTTTGTATCGTCTCATCTCGCTATCTGGTTTATAATTCTCTCTAACCCATTTCCTTGCTCGATATAATACACTGTGCAGCACTTCAACGCTTACTCCTAGAATTTCTGCAGCATCCTTTTGTTTCTTGCCTTCACAGTACACCATCGTCATCGCCTCATACCAACGTTCATTCACACGGTACAGATCATCCAGCAGATATTGTCCTTTGCGGATTCTCTCTTCCACTTCCCAGCGCTCAATTATTGTCTCTTCTGCACTCGGCACTTCTTTCATATGAATATCCGAGGTTAACACAATATTTGGATCCAAGATTTCGTTGTTCTGCTTTTTCAGATAGTTAATAGCAGCGTTTTTGGCACTGACAATCAGCCATTGCAACAAATATTCTTCTTCATAAGTATCAAAATGTTCATATAACTTTACAAATACTTCCTGCGTAATTTCTTGAGCTACATGATAATCAATGTTAGAGTATTGCATCACAATCTTAAAAATCAAGTTTCTGTTCGCTTTATAGATGCCACGAAAGACATCTATGTTCTTTTCTTTCGTACGCATGTGTGCTCCTCTATCCACTTTTCGTTCCTTATTTCTTTAATCTTGCTAAAATATCCTCTTTGTCATCATCTGTCAATGTACCGGTCTTCCAACCGAAGTTTGCATCATCCCCTTTGTATCTTGGAATCAGATGCATATGGAAATGGAAGACTGTCTGTCCTGCCGCTTCCCCGTTATTCTGCACGACATTGTAGCCGTCACAGCCGAGCACATCCGTAAGCTCTGTCACAAGCTTCTTCGCCAATTTGAATGCTCTTCCTGCCACCTCTTCATCAATTTCATAGAGATTCGCGTAATGGTTCTTTGGCAAAATCAATGCATGTCCCTTTGTCGCTGGACCAAGGTCTAAGATGACTCTGAACTCCTCATCCTCATAAATAGTTGCTGATGGAATCTCTCCGTTTGCAATTTTGCAAAAAATACAATTTTCCTCTCTCATATCTTATTACCTTCCTTTTTAATTTTATTTGAATATCACACGCGCCAATGCTACACTTATCTTAGAAAGGCGGTATGATTATGTCATTCACATCTCATGATTTAAAAAAATTACAACAACTGACAGGTGAAAATCCTGAACTGCAATCCTTGATTCAGAAGCTTCTGGATTCCCAGCAATACACGATCAGCAAGATCAGCCACGAGCTTCGCAATCCGCTTGCATTAATTTACAGTACGCTTCAGCTCATCGAAAGTCAACACCCTGAAGTATCTTCTTTTCAATATTGGGACAATATGCGCGAAGATTTGGAATACATGGCGAAGCTGCTCACTGAACTTTCTTCTTACAATAAGAGCGAGCGCCTGCACCGAGAAACTTTTTCTTCTCTTGATTTTCTCAAGAAGGTTTGTCTTTCTTTCGCGGCATCCTGTGCGGACACGGAGATTTCCTTCACTTCCAAGATTTCACCAGAGCTGCCGATAATTACAGGCGACCGCATTAAGCTCCAGGAAGTACTTTTGAACATCCTTGGAAATGCAAAAGATGCAATCTCTTCTCACGGTATGATTCAGCTCACAGCAGAAGTCTGTCAAAATTCCCTTGGTCAAGCTATAAGTATCTCGATTGCCGACAACGGCGAAGGAATCACTCCTGAACATCTGGAGACAATTTTCGATGCTTTCACCACTTACAAAGCCGGCGGCACCGGACTTGGACTTTCCATCGCCAAACGAGTCATGGAAGCTCACGGTGGAACGATTACCGTTTCCTCCTGTGACGGTAAAACTATCTTTACTATGTACTTACCTATCGATTAGTTATTTTCTTATGTGGTCATTATAAAAAAGTTTGAAACATTTTACAAGCCTTTATGCATTTATTTACCAAATCCAAACCAAAAAGTGAGCAGAGTATACGTGCATACCTGTATACTCTGCTTTGTTTTGTCTAGAATTTAAATTTTCTTCTGGTTCCACCGGAAATAATATAATCCGAAGTGAGGCCTTCTGGCTCTTCTTCGTAATCTTCCACCATGGATATCAGGGCTTTCATCCCCACATGGCCCAGCTGGCGAAAATCCTTTTCATAAATGATTGCCCATGGATTTTCCTGTCGAAGCCGCTCAATCAAGCGCGCTTTCTCACTCTCTGAGAGCTTCTCTATGTGACTTACCAAAATTAATCTGGCTCTTTGTATCTGTTCCTGATACATCAGTCCCAATCCTTCAATATCGTCTTCAAAGCAAGATAAATCTACAATTGTAATTAATTTTGTGACTTTTAAATCTAATTTCTCACTTTCTTTCGCACGAAGGCATGCTTTTACAACATCGTTTAACCTGCCAAGTCCCGAAGGTTCAATCAAAATCCGGTTCGGATTATATTTCTTTGCAATTTCAATAATCCCGTCCTGGAATGCCAACGCAAGTTCACAGCAAATGCACCCGGCTGTAATTTCTTCCACAGGAACATCTTCTTCTGCCTTGCTGGCATTCAATTTGACCTCACCTAATTCGTTCTGAATAACAACTGTTTTTCCTTCCAGTGCCGGCATATATTGATTAAGAAATGTCGTTTTCCCGGCTCCCATAAAGCCTGATACAATCTGTATTTCCATGTTTTGCTCCTATATCTTAACTTTTCAGTGATGGAAGCTCTAGAAAATCGTTCGCATCAATCACTGTCCCTGGCTCCACGATCAGGAATTGCTCATCCCACTCACCGCTCACCAGCTTCTCCATGATACGGTTACTTCCCTTCACATAACCGAGAGGTACGTTGATAAAATCCGCATCACGTTTCATTCTCGCCACAAAGGCATCTTCATAACAATCAAACACACCCGTATCAATGATGTCTACATTGGTATAATTCCCAAACATCATTCTACAGATAATCTTCGCTTTTCGCTCTCCATATTTCTCTAGTGCCCGATTGTACATTCCTACCAAACTAAAATGTTCATCCACTTCATCAATCTGATAAAAGTGACCTGCTTTTTTCAAATTCGCATGCCACTCGTCATTTGTATGAAGTAAAATTGTCACACAGTCATCCATCCGGGGAATCACAATTCGTCCTCGCCACGAAATACCAGCCCAGCAATTTCCACAAGCTCCCATCGCAACTAAGATGGTATCTGTATCTTCTGAACATTTACCGATGGCTTCTTCCACCATAGACCGCAAAAGCTTCGGCTTATCATGTTGATTTCGATCAATCTCAATGATCGGATAATTGGTTCCCATTTTCTTCTGTGCAGCGCGCACATAATCTGTCAACGCGCTGCATGCCAAAATACTAATACTCATTTAACCAAACAACACCTTTTCTGCATCTCTGGCAGCCTGTACAACAGCTCGCATGTTCTCATCTGGTGTAGATGGCGGCACGTCACAATCCGCGCTCAAGATAAATCTTCCATCTTTTGCGCCATCCATACATTCCTGATATGCGAATTTGTAGAGCTCATCTGCAGACATTTCCAACATACCTGCAACACTTGGAATCGTTCCCATAAGCGAGATTTTATCACCGTACAGATCTTTGATTTTCTTTGTCGATGTATCTGCAAGATGCCATGCATCGCCGTGTTCATCCAAAACAAGATCCAGTCGGTCATCATAGAGACCGCAAGTGTGGAGGATTACTTTACAGTCTACCTCTTTTCTCAGGCGGTTCATAAATCTTACATTGCTCTCATAAATGTTCTTCTCGTATGTCTTTCTTGAGATACAGAATCCACCAAAGTTTGGTGTTGGGAACCACAAGAAATCCAAATCTGCTGTGGCAAGTTTCTTACATGCCGCAATCACTGCATCCTCTACATATTCTGCAACTTTCTTGAAGAATTCAGGATTCTTGATCATTGATTTGAATGCTGGTTTTGCTCCAATCAGTGAAAAGGCAACGGAAGTTGGATGACTTGTGATAACATAGATTGGTTCATCCGGCTCTTCTGCTCTCATTAACTCGATTGCCTTCAAAAGGCTCTGCATCATTGGACACTGGTCTGGATCATATGGTCTTAATTTTTCAAGATCTTCTACACAAGAAATGGTCTCTTCCCCATTTCCTGAAATATTTCCTTCTGCATTTACAAGATGTCCTGCGATCATTCCTGTAATTCCGTATACCCCAGCAAAGAGACCGTCATAGCCAAGTCTTCTTCTAGATCCCACGGAACACTCTGCCATCTTTGCAGGATTTGTAAGACATTCAAACATACTATATCCGTACTGTGCCGGAGGCAAAGAACAGCAATTCATGATTACTGGAATTCTATCTGCGCTCTTTCCTTCTAAGATTGCTCTCACTGCTTCTCTTTTTCCCATCATGATTATTTGTCCTCCTATGCGTTCATCAGGCGTTTTGCCAATTCCACTGCTTCAATTGCGTTCTTGGAATATCCATCCGCACCGATTCTATCTGCAAACGCTGCTGATACTGGCGCACCACCAACCATAACTTTTACTTTATCACGAAGTCCTTCTTCTTTCAGACGATTTACCGTTGCTTCCATTCCTGGCATCGTTGTAGTCATGAGTGAAGAAATAGCAACAATATCAACATCATGTTCTTTCACGTAATCAATAAAGGCGTCTACTTTAACGTCTCTTCCCAAGTCATGCACCTGGAAGCCACCTGTTTCAAGCATAATTTTTACCAAATTCTTGCCGATATCATGTGTGTCACCTTCGATTACACCGATCACTACTTTTCCTGTGCCTTCTCCTTCTGTATTTGGAAGATATTTCTGCAGTTCTTCGATTCCGGCATACATTGCATCCGAGCAGATAATCAGCTCAGGAACAAAATATTCGCCTTCTTCATACATAGCACTTGCACGTTTCATGCCATCTACTAGTCCAGAAAGCATGCCTTCCTGCGCATCATAGCCTGCTGCAATATACTCTTTCACAACATCCACAACTTCTTCGTCTTCCATCTCAAAGACACAATCTGATAACTTTTGTAACAATTCTTCTTTTGTTGCCACCTTTTCGTCCTCCATCATTCTATGAATATGTATCCTGTCTTTTCCCCGCCGAAAAGATGTAACTTCATATATAGCAGGTCTCCTGACTTAACTTCTTCCTCCAGTCTCTCCTTCCTTCCAGCGAAGTGGCATATGAGACCTTCGTCCATAACACAGTAGAGTGGGCTGCTTCGGACTCTCACCGAATTCCCTTTTCAATGCAACGCATCACTATATATACCTATAAAATATATGATAGCATGCCAAATTTCTTTTTAGAAATCGATATTTAATATCTATTTATAGCCTCTTTCTATGTTTGTTCTCTCGACCTATGCAAGCTAAATTGGGCAGACAAAAATGAAAAAACATTTCTGTCTGCCCAAACCACTACCTATTTCAACATTTCAATAAATGCAGCGATACGTGTTGACAACTGTCCAACATCTGACTGTGAATAGTCTGTATCAAGTCCCATATAAGGAATATTCTTTTCGCCTGTTACAAAGCGTTCGATGCGAAGTCTTTCTGTCGCATATGTATGACAAGCCTGAAGTTCCATATCGATAACAGCATCTGCTTTGTATTCATCGATCAACTGGCCAAGAAGTTTGATTCGATTATCGTTTGGTGAAAATACAGAACATCCAATATTCATGTATTTTCTTGCCAATGCTTCGTATACGTCCTCTGCATTTTCATCTACATTTTCTTCTACTGCTTTTGCACCTGTACAGTTTTCATATCCAACTACGATACCGCCAGCTTCTTCTACTGCTTTTACAACTTTGATTGTCGCTCCTCCCATTGGACATCCTGTGATGATAACACGTGGTCTCTTTCCAACATTTCCACCTTCTGCGTTAATCTTTTCAACCAAGGCTTCCATCTTAGCTGGAATCTTCTCTTTGTCAAATTCAAAGCCAAGAGCTGATAAAGTGTTGATAAGATCGAGACCTGTGATTGGTGCTGGATCCGCTTTCATTACGGAATACAGATTCTTTGTTGCTGTACGTTCTGCATTTTTAATGCGGATACCTCTGCGGATATCTTCTTCTGTAATAGTCACACCAAAGAAATCTTCAAGTTTCTCTTTCATTCGAATAATTTCTTTTTTAAACATCTGAATTCCATCTTCACTGACTCTGTTTGGAAGTTCCATTACATGTACAGGCTTGAATTCACTGAGATATTCGTACATTTTCTTCTTTCCGTCACATGTTGTCTCACCAACAACTAAATCTGAGAAATAGAAGAATGGACATTTATCTGTCTTTCCAAATCCATAGCTTGACTTGATCAATGGACAGAGGTTCTTAGGAAGATCTAATTCTGCTGCTGGAATTGTCTCATCAGATGTAGCACAAAGTCCAACTACTGCAGCCCCCATAGCAACCGCTAATTCCTGTGGAAAATATGTACAGAACATTCCGACTACTGGTTTGTTCTGTTCTTTGATTTTCTTCACATTCAAGAATGCTGTCTTACGTCCTTCCGCAAACTCTTCAAAAATCTCTGGTAATTCTTTTCTTAATTCCATAATATTCGTCTCCTTTTTGTATTATTTATTTCAGAACAACTTCTTTAATTGTTCCGGTTTTCAATACATATCCTACATTTTTAATGCACTGCTGTCCCACAATCTTCGCTTTACCGATCACTTCGATACAGCCTTTTCCATATGGTACTTCTCCTGAAACAGGTACATCCACAAGTTCGGCTTTCTCTGTTCCTAGAAGTGCAAATGTAGTCTTCGGGCAAAGCATGATCAACGTATGGTCATCCGCAAACGTACGAAGTTTTTTCAAAAACTCATAAGTAAAATCTTCCACCATCTGCTCTGCCATCTTCGGACCTAGAATATTCAGGCCACCCGCTGAATCTGCATAGCTGATCATATCCACGCCATGTTTCTTAGCTTCTTCCACGTAGCGAAGAATCTCTTCGCCCACTTTCCAAAATACTTGCTTCATAAATTCTGGATTTTTCCGCATACCTTTGAAAATATGTTTGGTGTCAATCAGTACATTCAGCAGTGTAATCGGTCCTGAAACTTCCAGCACCACATGCTCACCTTGTTCCCGCAGCTGCTGACAAGCCAGCAGAACTTCTTTGATTCTTCCCTTGCTAAAATCAATGCTCGGAAGATTCGCAAGTTCTTCATAATTCGAGTAAACATATTCCTTTGCTCTTGGTCCTGCTACTTCATTTCCCAAAGTAATGATTCCGCCCATAGCCTCTGCTTCCACCGTATGACAGAAAGGGAGAATACACATGGTATTCCCCTCTTTTTCCTTGTTTGCCTTCGACAATGCTGCCATGGTATCCGCATGAAGATATGCGTCTGGGAAAGCAAGTCCTAATGCTTTAGCTACTTCCGGACTATTTTCTGATGCATTATCATATGTGCATTTAAAATCTTTTATATTTCCCATACCATTTCACCAAACCTATTCTATTTAACTTCCGGGAAAATCAGACAGTCAGAGAATAGTCTTTCATATCCTTCTGTTGCGCCAAGCTCCATGTAATCCATGTAGCTTGCCAGTCTTTCCATTTCACCTTTAACCTTCGATGACATCAACGCCATGTAGGCACCTGTTTTTGACGAGTTACCAACATATACCAGCTTATCTTTTACTTCTTCTGGAAGGATTCCAGTTCCCACAAGACTGTCCGCCGGTAAATGTGCTCCAAACTGCCCTGCGATCATAACCTTATCCAGATCTTCCATCTTGATTCCCGCTTTGTTGAGAAGTGCGATGAATCCTGATAAGATTGCTCCTTTAGCCAGCTGAACCTGACGGACATCACCCTGTGTGATCAAGAGCTTTTCAGGTTTTTCTGTCATGATAAACTCTCGTTTCATGCCATTTTCCTGCAGCATCTTATAGCGATAATCCTCTGGTGTGAGCTGCTTCATCTTGATAAATGCACCTTCCTTGCGGATCAGTCCAACTCTTAAAAGTTCTTTTACAACCGCAAGAATACCGCTTCCACAAACACCAATTGGTTCTTCGTCTCCGATAACTTTCAGCTTAATGCCCTCTTCTGTAATTTCTACATCTTCAATCGCACCTTCTGCCGCGCGCATTCCAGAACTAATATTCATTCCTTCAAGTGCCGGGCCAGCTGCACAAGAGCAGCAGAGAAGTCTTCCTTTATTAGAAAGCACAATCTCTCCGTTGGTTCCGATATCGATGAAAAGTACATTGCCTTCTTCTTCTTTCAATTGGCAGACATAAGCTCCCGCCACAATATCGGCTCCAATATAGGATGACACAGATGGAAGACAATATAGTCTTGCCCCTTTCGCAACCTGAAGTCCGATATCGCTGGCCTTGATATCTTTTGATCTTACAAATACCGGTGCATATGGTGCTTTTCCAATGGAAACTGCATCCACACCGAGCAATGTATGCATCATCGTACAGTTTGCACCGACCGCGATCTCATAAATATCTTCTTTCTGGATTCCAGCCTGGCTACAGATATCTGCAATCATATCATTGATGGAATCCACGATTGCTTTCTGAAGTTTCTCCACACCATCTTCTGGGTGTTCCAATTCATAAGTAATTCGAGTAAGAACATCCAAGCCAAAGTGCTTCTGCGCATTAATCATAGACGAATGTGCCAACTCTTTTCCTGTCAGCATGTCGATCAATGTGCATACAACCGTCGTTGTTCCAATATCGATTGCCACGCCATACAATACGTCTGTTGTATCGCCTGCTTCAATCTGGATGACATCGTTGCCATGCATGACAACTGTCGTCACTCCTGGAACAAATTTCGTTGCTTTCAATGTCTCAAAATCCAGTTCTCGTCCCACTTGTTCCTTTACCTGATCTTCATATGGAGTCTGATCTTCCAATGTAGGCTTGTGAATGTTGATGACCGTCTTCTTAATATCTACATCAAACTCAAATTCTGGAACATAGCCACTTGTCAGAACTTCGTGCTTTCTCTCCTTCTGCAGAAGCTCTACTTCAAGGTCACATTCCGGCTTTACAAGACATGATAATCTCACGCCTGATGCCAGTTCCTCTTCTTTTAGAAGTTTTAATTCTGTTTCTTTCGGTTCTGAAAGATCACCTTTTAAAATTCTTATGCGACACTTTCCACAGACACCCTTTCCATTACAAGGATTGTCTACAAATATCTTCTGTGCAAGAAGAATCTCAAGCAGAGTTCCTCCTGCTTCATATTCATATACTTTGCCCGATGGCTGTACTGTAATCTTAGGCATCTTTCATTTCCTCTTCACTTATTTCTGCTATTGTTTCTACCTTGTCAAAATCTTCCGCATCCATCTTCAAAGTCTTAAGAATCGCCTGAATATTGACAATTGGTGATCTCGTTCCAAGACCACACGCTGGCGAGATAATATTCGATCCACCTCTGACACAGAATTTTGTCAGCTTCTCAATACGCTCTTCATTTCCAAACTCCAGCGCAAATGTGCTGACATTTCCCATCAAAACGCGGTCTCCAAGATTTGCTCTCGCCTCTTTCATTGGAACCACTGCATCAAAGCTCAGTGCATTTGCATGAACCTTATTAATCTGTTCATACACACTTCGCATCTGACCACAGATATGTACGATTGTTCCTGCATGTTTATCTTCAATTCCATCCAAAAGCATGTTTAAATACTTCACTGCATATTCTTCAAAGAATTTTGGTCCAAGGATCTCCCCTGTTCCACTTGGGTCTGAAATTGCGATGACATCTGCTCCTGCCTCAATCATTGCATTCGCAAATTCAATCAACTGTTCTGTTACAAACGTCATGAATTCGTGTGCTTCTGTTCTGCATTTACGCAGTTCCTTGTAGAACGGAACTGGGTCTACCACAGAACTTGCTGTACTGATTGGTCCTACAAGGTTTCCAATAATCGGAACATCTAAATTCTTCTCTTTTAAAATGCGAATCGCATCTAAAACCACTTTCGCGCGGCCTTGGTTCATATCTGCACGACTTAACTTCTTCCAATCCTTCACCGAATCTGCCGCATATGCTGTTACATGTGGTTCAAAGTTCTTCGTTCCCATGGTAACTTCTGCGCCCATTGCCTCTGCCTCTACTGTCATGCAGAATGGAACTCCTACGTTCTCAAAACAGCCCTGTTCATAACTTGCAAGGGCAAGCTTCGCCATCATCTCTGCATCTGTATGTGCTTCCGGCCATGTAACTCCACAGATATCCATCAGATCTGTAGTAATCATATTCATCATACCGCCAGGGCAAATACATGGTGGACGATCCACCTCTTGGTGATGCAGTGCTCTGTCCAGACGCTCTTTTTCTGTCAACATATCTTTCCTCCTCGAGTTTCCTTCCTTATGCGATATTCAACAATCTCTTTGCAAGTTTTACAGCTTCTACTGCGTTTGTAGAATATCCGTCTGCTCCGATTTCGTCTGCATATTTCTGTGAAATTGGGCTTCCGCCGATCATAACTTTCACTTTGTCACGAATTCCTCTTTCCTGCAATTTTTCAATTACAGTTTTCATTCCAACCATAGTTGTTGTCATAAGTGTTGACATACAGATCAATGACGCATTCACTTCAATTGCTTTGTCAACAAATGCGTCAAGCGCAACGTCACGTCCGAGATCATACATCTCAAATCCTGCTGTATCAAGCATGATCTTAACAAGGTTCTTTCCAATATCATGTGTATCGCCTTCTACAACACCGATAACTGCTCTTGGTTTTTCTCCACCTTCTGCATTTTCTGGAAGATGTGGACGAAGAACTTCAAGTCCTGCATACATTGCGTCTGAGCAAAGCAATACGTCTGTTACGAAATATTCTTCTGCGTCATAGAGATCAGATGCCTTGTTCATACCGTCTACAAGACCTTCCATGATACCATCAAATGCTGGATATCCAGCTTCGATATATTCTTTCGCAACTTCTACAACATCGTCTTCTTCCATTTCTACTACACATTCTGACAATTTTGCTAATAATTCCTCTTTAGATCTAGCCATTTCTTTTTCCTCCATCTATAGCTCTTGTTAATACGTTTGTTTCTTAATTTATATATGTTAAATTTTCTGTCTAACAGCCCCTTTGCAGACAGAAAACCTAGCACCGGCTCTACATTTCCAGCACTACAAACACATGCCCACATCTACGCAAAGCGTTCTGGATCAAGTGGACATTTTGCAAATTTTCTCACGCCTTCCATAAAGGCATATATATTTTCAATCGGTGAATTGAGTGGAATATCACAGCCTGTACTCACAATATATCCCTTTGGCGAATCCCAGCACTCTCTTAAATTCTGCTTCATATTCTCATAAACATCTTCTACTGTTCCAAGCATCATCACTTCATTCGGATCAACATTTCCAATAATTGGAACTCTATTGCCCGCAATACGTTTTGCATCCGTCAATTTCACTCTTGTATCTACACTCAGCATATCGCAGCCAGTCTCCAGCATAGCCTCTGTAAGCTTCGTTGTATTTCCACAAATATGATACCCCATTCCATTACCGTGTGCATGCACATTATCACAGATTTCCTTCGTATATGGAAGCACAAATTCACGATAAACCTTTTCACTAATAATATCACCTGAAGCAATCGGATCACACAAAAATGTTCCACCCTGCACAGACATAAATTCTTCCGATACCATCTTAATCGCATCAGTACAGAAACGAAGTAATTCATGCACTTTCTCTGGTTCACGTCTAACTGCTTTCAGCAACTTATCTACTGGATACAAGCTTCCCGCCGCCGTAAACGGCCCTGGGATACTGATGTTCGTTCCCACTTCATGTCCGTATCTATCTACACAAATCTGACATGCCTCATAATTCAATTGGAACCAAGGGTCATTCTGCCTTCTCACCATCTCCAAGTCTAACTTCTTATCAAGGTCATTCAAATCCTTCAAATAATGATCAATGATAGCCGGAACTCCATCTTCCGGATCATTCCACTTACTTCCACATGCATGTCCAATCCCATGAAGACCATATTCAACTGTAAAACCATCATGACCGAATTTCTCATAACAAACAATCTGAGCTTCTGCTTGATTCTTCGCCGTACTTCTCTTTTCTCGATGCGTCATACCCGCTACTTTTCCCGCCACTGTCACTACGAACGGCATAGCTGGAAGCCTGTCAATCTCCGTTCCTGCAAAAAAACCTGCTAATCTCTCGTTAGGTGTCATCTGGTCATCTTTGTGCATAACAAACGCCTCCTTACATTATACACGATTTCCTTTCCCCACCGAAAAGATTCTTTAAATATATAGCAGGTCTCCTGACTTAACTTCCTCCTCCGGTCTCACCTTCCCTCTTCCAAAGTGGCATCTGAAACCATCGTCCATAATACAGTAGAGCGGGCTGTCTCGGACTCTCACCGAATTCCCTTTTCAATGCATACGCATCACTATATATTAGTCTTCTTCTAATGCTAACATGACTCCAATACAATAAGCAAATAATCTTTTTTTATATAATTATTGCATTTCCCTATTAATTATTTTTTATTAATTTTTTTCATCACTTATAGCTTCTTTCTATTGGACTTTTATAGTTATTGTCTATATTATTTTACATAAAGATAGTTAGTTGTCTTTCTATTTACCTCTCAACATATCACAGATTTTGAGGGAGATAATTATGTACTTTAAAACAGCAACTCTTGATGATTTGGGCGCAGCTTTCCATCACATTGAACAGCTGTGTTTTACAACACATACCATAGAAAATGC
>CAZYCT010000053.1:0-14244 GCA_964646135.1 uncultured Coprococcus sp.
GTTCTTGACCGTGCAACAATGGATATGAAAAAAGATGTTGGAAACAAACTTGCCCAGATTGTTTACGAAGGAAAATGGTTTACACCACTTTGCGATGCAATTCAGGCATTTGTAAAATCTACTCAGAAATATGTAACTGGAGAAGTAAAATTCAAACTCTACAAAGGTAATATCATCAAAGCCGGAACTACTTCACCATACTCACTCTACAGTGAATCACTTGCAAGCTTCACAACTGGTGAACTCTATGATCACCATGACGCAACTGGATTTATTACATTGTTCGGATTACCATTAAAAGTTCGTGCATTAAAGCTCCAGGAAGTTGAAAATAACAAATAGTTTTTAAGAAGCAGTCTCATTTTGAGCACTGCTTCTTTTTTACTCATTTTGCTATTTTTCTCAAATACTGTGTTTGATTCATGTACATACAAACCCATCCTTCTTTCATCTTACCCCAGACAGAAGCCTTCAAATACTTCGATTCTATAATTTCAATCTCTGAATTTGCCTCCAACACCGTTCTTTTATTAGCTCCAAGGCCAGCTCTTTCATAGACATTTAATCTATACAGGCACTCATATTTTCCTTTTTTCATGACAGGTAGTTCCATTTTTCGACATCACCACTTTCTTTTTTTCTCGAAAAACGTCTAATTTTCTCGAAAACTCCACATTATTGTCATTTAGTAGTATTATATCTATATGATTTATGTGATGAGAAATAAGGCCAGAAAGAGGATCTATGAACATTGTTTACAAATTACTTAGAAAAATTGGTATGTGTTCTAAATATGCCGGATACGATTATTTTGCTTCTGCTATAACATTTGCATTATCCGATCCGGATTATCTTAGGAATGTCACAAAAAATCTGTACGTTTTGATAGGAATACAGTATAACGTCTCACCTCACTGTGTAGAATCTTCCATTCGGACACTTTTAAAGAACTACTGGATACAATATGGTGACTCCATCTTGTATCAGTATCTCGGTTATCCGTTGCGAGATCGTCCAACTACACGTGAGTTCATTTCCATTTTGTCAGATTATCTTCGGGATAATCCATCTTTATAATCATTTATCATTTCTTTTACAGGCTATTCACAAGAATAGCCTGTATCTTTATCTTGTTCATTTTCTCATATCAAATTCCGGGTTAATCGCATAGAAATTCTTGCTGTCAAGATGATCCTGCACAATGCGAAGGCTTTCCCCAAATCTCTGATAGTGGACGATTTCTCTTTCTCTCAAAAAGCGAATTGGATCACAGATTTCAGGGTCCTTGATAAGGCGCAGAATGTTGTCGTACGTCGTGCGCGCCTTCTGTTCTGCAGCCATATTTTCATGTAAATCTGTGATAGGATCTCCCTTAGACTGAAAATAAGTTGCAGTCCAAGGTGTACCACCTGCTGACTGTGGCCATAACGCCAAGGTATGATCTACATAATATTTGTCAAATCCAGAATTTTTGATTTCTTCCGGTGACAAATCCTTAGTTAATTGATAAACAATCGCACATATCATCTCCATATGCGCCAATTCTTCGGTACCTATGTCTGTCAGTATTCCGGTTACTTCTTTATAGGGCATGGTATAGCGCTGAGAGAGATAACGCATTGATGCAGCCAATTCCCCGTCACCGCCGCCAAATTGACTAATGATCACTTGGGCCATCTTTGGATTTGTCTGGGTAATCTTTACTGGATATTGCAGTCTCTTTTCATAATTCCACATAGATTAGCAGCCCCCTTCCTGCCATGGCCAAGGCTCACAGATCCAATTCCATTGTTCCATACAAGACATATCTGCATAATCCACTGTCAATGGACCGTACATTTTGGAATATTTTTTCATAAGCTCACTGCGTTTCTGACTGCATTCTTGAAAATAATTCATTGCTTCCTCATCCCATGGATGTGTATCCATAAAAAGCTTCACATCATCCACAGCAAAGCTTACTTCGTTGATTTCACGCAACAGTTCTTTGCGCCCATTTTTCATACAATTACATCTTTCATTCATGAATTGCAGCCTCCTCTGCCTAAGAATGGCATATCTAGATCTGCGAAAATCGTCCCTCTGCAAAATCCTTTGTTACAGCAGTAGATATTCTCCCATTTTTGCCATGGAACATAAGCCATCGCTAACGCCCTGTCCTTGGACATAGAACAAGGTGTGGACACCTTACACTCACAACTTCTATCATGAGTTTCGTAGTTTCCACACCTTGTATTTTGATTCACTCGTCCTCGATAATTCTGCATGAAGTATAACCCCTTTCTAAGTATCTCTACTTCATCATATGGCTATTCCTTCAAAATGTTCGAGTGTTATTTATTCACAATTATTTGCTCCGAGAACCTCTCTGCAGTGTCACTGTCACTTCTGATTCTTCATATCCGTCACGCATTGGAGTCTGGATCGTAAGGGTAACTTCATCCCCTACCGCGTAGTAAGAAAGCTGTTCCTGAAGGCTTTCCATACTTTCAATGGTAATCCCCTCAAATTCTGTAATAACGCTTCCTTTCGTAATACCGGCCTTATCTGCTGCACCGTTTTCTGCGACTTCAGCAATATAGACACCAATTGGAATATTGTACATCTTTGAGCTTTCTTCTTTTACATCATACCCAGATATTCCAATGTATCCTCTCTCTCCTTCTGCAACCTTTGTACGATTCATCAATGTTTCAATAATATCTGTCACATCAGAGATTGGAATTGCAAATCCCATTCCTTCCACAGAGGAATCACTAATCTTGGCTGAATTAATTCCTATCAATTGACCATTGATATTCAAAAGAGCACCACCACTATTTCCTGGGTTGATTGCAGCATCTGTCTGAATATATTCTCCATCGTATCCATCGATTTCTCTCTGTACAGCACTGACAATACCTGTCGTAACTGACTGACCACAGCCGAGTGCATTACCAATTGCAATAGCTGGTTCTCCTACTTTCAAGGCCTCTGAATCACCGATTACAGCAACTTTGATTGTATCGAGTGTTTCGTCTGAAATATTTTCCAATGGGACAGAAATGACTGCCAAATCTCTTGCTGAATCCGTTCCTTTCGTAGTTGCCTCCAAACTTGTTCCATCGCTGAAGGTCACAGTAAGAGTTTCTCCCCCTTCTACAACATGGTTGTTTGTCACAATCAAAAGTTCTTCCTCATTCTGACTGATAATAATTCCTGAGCCAGCACTTTCACTTGGTATTTCGCTAATTCCACCGAAGAAACTCATGACCTGCTGCACGGACGTATTTGTGATTGATACAATCGAAGGCATTGTCGCATCTACGATGGAAGAAATATCCGAAGTCACTGTAGAATTCGTCATCGTCAATTGAGCATTCGACACCGTTTTAACATTTTTTTCAACTGGCACAACTTTTCCAATCACAAAATTCGTACCTTGAAATACACATCCTGCTACCACACCAAAGAGTGCTGCGCTAAGAACAATTGAAATTATTTTCTTAGGAATTTTAATTTTCTTCTTTGGTTTTGGCGGCTCCTGTTGATAGTAATTATAAGTATTTCCTGAACCAGATGCGCTCCTGTCATCTTCTGTCTGGTAATAATTGTTCTGATATTCCATATTCAAGTCCCCTTCCTGTAACTTATGGTTAGATTGTAAAACACAATTGTGACAAATCTGTGTTTATTCGATAAAAAAATATTGAAAAAGAGCTCTTTCGAGCTCTTTTCAATTTATCGTATTTTAAGATTATTCTGCTATCTCATCGGCACCTTCCAACAGTTCTCCATTTTCTACAGTCTTGACCGCCGTTTTGATCTCCTCAACCGATGATTCTACTGGCCATGCCACATACACATAAGAACCTGGAATAGAATAACAAATCTGATGGTCTCCTGTTCCTTCTGCTGCCATTGTCTTGATACTCCAAGATGTTCTTGTATCCAACTGTTCTTTGATTAAATTTTGGATTTCTTCCATCGGCATATTCGTGTCAATATTACCACTCACACTATTTAAAATGTCATTGGCTCCCAACAAAATTGCTGGTGAAATTGCCTTTCTGATAATACCTTTTATCACTTCCTGTTGATTCTTTCCTCTCTGGAAATCACCGCCAGCCACACTATAGCGTTCTCTTGAAAATGTAAGTGCCTGTTCACCATTTAAATCATTATAACCTTCATGCACCGTCAAATTTCCCACTGTGAACGCCTGGTTCGAGTACACAGAAATACCACCCAGTGCATCAACAATCTTCACCAATGAAGTGAAATTCACCTTCGTATAGTAATCTATATTCATACCATACAACAACTCTAATGTTGAAATAGATGCATTCACACCGTAAATTCCTGCATGTGTCAGCTTGTCTCTCGCCTCACCGGACACAGTCGGTATCGGAACATAATAATCTCTCGGTGTCGTAATCAACAAAATCTGATGGGATTCTGTATTGACTACAGCAATAATATTCACATCACTTCGACTGGTGTTTCCTATATTGCCATACACATCAATTCCACTGAGGTACATAGAAAATGTATGATCATCTTCAGCTTCTTTCTGCACAGTTTCAATCACAACTTCTTTACGTTCGGATTTGATCTCACAAGAATATATGATTCGAATCATGTCAGAATAACCTTCAATCTGCTCTTCCAAAATAGAAGTATATGCATCATTGTATATAATTGCTCCAACCTCTTTAGCCAAAAGAGACTGTGCTTGTGCCAAAACACTAGTGCTTTCTGCCGTTGCGATCTCTTGATTCAATTCTTTCTCAATACGCTCAACTGCTTCTCTGATCAAATCACCTTTAAACTTATATTGAACACCAAAATCATAGTCCTTGGCATCCTGCAACGTTCGTGCCTTATCTTCCTTCAACACAGCAACAACGACTGTATCCACATTTCCATCTGTCTGTGTGACATCCTTGATTGCTGCATGCATTTTAAGTGCAAAATACGAACCAAAAATCAAAATCAATGTAATTAAAATTCCGATCAACTTTCCAAAAATCGCATTTTTCCTCGATGCAAGCTGTCCTGTTAAGGTAATCAAGCTCAATATCAATAAGACAGTCCCTATAAACAGCAGATACTTCATAGATAACATATTAATCATATACAAAGCAACTATGAACACAACAGACGCTATGAACTGAGCGATAGAAATTCCAACCCCAATTTTCATGCTAAGCCTGTCTAATTTTATCATTCTTGCCATAGAACACCTCCTGATAATCTTGTCATTTTATCAGTTTTACACAAAACCCTTGCCTCTAATCAAATTCGATAAAATCCATTTCAAATGTATCTGTATTTACACTTTTTTTCAAATCAGCATTTACATCATCCTCTTCTTCAATATCTTCATCAAAGAAGTCATCATCGTCATAGTATTCATCATACTTACTTGTTGTTTTTTCTGATTCTTCCATCATTTCTCTTCGTATATCAGCCAAATCGTCAAGTTCTTCGTAATAATCATTTCCTGATGCGTCATACTCATCTTCTTCATACTCGTACTCAACATCATCATCATCTTCTTCTTCATACTCGTCTTCATCATAATATGACAAATACTCGTCCTCTGATGCCTCTACGAATGTATTTCCATTCTTTTTATTTTCCTGTTTTTTCTTAGGCTGATCTATTACTTCATCCTCTACATCAATCTGATATTCATCATACAGATCATCTAATTCCGCATTGCGATGAGCAAGTTTAACAGCAAGTGTGATAAGCAAAATCACTAATACAGCAATTAAACACATTGTGCCAACCATAATCCACACCAAATACTCAACGATGACATTCTTAATCTTTGTCAGCGTATCTTCTTTCACTTCAGCTGGCTCTTCCACTGTCTCAACAGCCATTTCTACACGCTGATAAGTGTGTTCCACAGAATCATATAAATAGAATGACTTTTCACCCGTTGCACTTCCGATGGCATAAATAAGGTAATACTCATCTTTTTCTGGATTATACCATGCTGGGAACTTCGTTCCATTGATTATAATGTCAGTCTCCACATACCCATCTTCAACGAACACATCTTCCTTTTCAGCAAGAACAATCAGCGAATACTCGTCAGATATCATAATCTCTTCACACGGATAAAAGACATCCTCTTGTGCATTGTAAAGGAAAAAGTCACTTTTTCCCTCTGGGCTACTTAAATATAAGCCCTGCGTTCCTGTCAACTCACTTTCAATTCCAGTATAAATGGTGCCTTGGTAGGTAACCTCAGCTGTAGTAAACCCTGCTGGAACTGTATTATCTGAAAAAGCTCCGGATGGTGTGTACTGCACACCATTAATCATAAGCCCTTTCGATTCTCCACTAGGACTATCTGTGGTTGTCGTCTCATCATCTGGCTCAATAAGGCTAGGATCTCCAGGTCCTACGGTAACATCTGCGAACCCAGTCTCACAGGCAACTGTTCTTCCATTTTTATTCGTAACCGAAGCAGTCCCCTGGTTCATTCTTGTAGAACCTTCTTTCAGTGCCTGGAATGTCATATCAAATTCAACACGGTCACTGCTTCCGTTCCCTGATCCACTGTAAGTAAGGTTTCCATCACTGTTCTTAGTTACACCTTCACCTGAAATAAATTTCATATAAGCTGTATCATAAGTCATCTGCACGGTAGCATTTCCCAATACATCATTTCTTGCAACAACTGTTCCTGTAATAGTAAATGTTGCACCGACTGTTGTTTCTAAATCTGTAAAGAAAATAACACCATCTGCCGCATATGATACGGTAGAAAAACATGGCAGCATGAAACAAACCGTCAGTATCAAAGTTAAAATTTTCTTCATCTTTTTCATGTACTTTCCTCTTCTCATCATCGTCTATTATTTCAATATGTCAAAACATACTATCTATACATTCTACATTGTTTTAACCGAAAAGTCTATGATTATTGTTCAATGTCATTAATCAACAATTCACAAAATATAGATTGTTGTATTTTCATAGAACGGCTACTCTTGAATCCTCTTAATAAGTTCAAAACTGTATAGGCAAACATGACTATCGGGAACAAAATTGTCCTTGTTTTTGTACTCACTTCAAAAAACCGCAATACACTTAATGTGATAATATACGCCAATACTAGTTTTAAAATTTTTTATTTTATTCCATTCTCAATTAAATTCCAATACTGAACATAACTATATTCTTTTATTTTTTCAAATTCTTTTGCCTCAGAAAATTTATACCAATTACCTTCTGCATCTTTCACGCCTCGTTCCGTTATAACAGGATATGATTGCATAACACACTTCAAATACCGCTGATATTCATTTAGTGGCTGTCCTGCTACTTCTTTTAACAAAACTTGCAAATAATTGCAACTGATATCATCGCACACCTTTTCTTCTATATCATAGTTTGC
The DNA here is from genome assembly GCA_964646135.1 of uncultured Coprococcus sp. Taxonomy (GTDB): domain Bacteria; phylum Bacillota; class Clostridia; order Lachnospirales; family Lachnospiraceae; genus Allocoprococcus. The sequence continues at coordinate 7,400 of CAZYCT010000053.1, forward strand.
CCAAATCAGATATGGTACACAGTACTCTTCCATCTTGCCTTCTATATCATCTGAATCAGTACCTTCCTGCATAATTGAAGTAAAATTTCCTAATGTAGGTTGATGATCTCCAAACATCAAAATTACTGTTGGTGTCTCGATATCTGAATAATACTCTATTATCCTTTGAAACGAAGCATCCGAACGTTTCAAAACAGAAAAATATTCTTCTGCTTCTGGATCTTCAACCTCTGGTATTAAAATCTTTACTTCACTGATATCATTCAAATATCCACCATGATTTTGCATAGTTACATTAAACAAAAAGACTTTTTTTTCTTGTTCTTTTTGTTTTTCATATTGTTCCAACACAATCCTATAATTTGCATCATCTGACATGAGATTTCTAAAATAATCTTTTTCTACATCAAATTCCATATTTTCTAAAAAATATGTTTCGTCAAAGTTAAAGTGTTGATAAACAGCGCTTCTATTCCATCCATTTCTCCAATATGGATGTACAAATGTTGTATAATACCCGTTCTCTTTTAAATCATTTCCTAAATTATATGTCCCTTCTTTAACCACTGTTTGAAACGCAATAGAACTGTCTGGTAAAAACGCACAAGAAAATCCAGTCAAAAATTCAAACTCCGTATTACATGTAAGTCCTCCGCGAATCGGAACATACATTTTTCCTCTGACTACATTTTCTTCCAATGAATAAAAATACTCCATACATTCAACAGATGTTTCCAACTCTCCCAAAACAGATAAATCCGAATAACTTTCATTCATAATTACTATAATATCTGGATTAACCATTTCAACTTCTTTATTAGCTTCCATCTGTGTGCCATTTATTTCCTGTATTTTTTTTGCCACTTCCGAGGTATAACCATCCGGCTTTTGAACCCATAAATATGGAATTCCTGCCACAAAGTCATAAAACATACCATGTTCACTTGCACTCTTGTGAATATCCCAGACATCTGGTTTTATTTCCTGTTTTTCAATAAATTCTATATTAAAACAGTTCCTGCCTACAACAACGCTCAATACTATTACACATACAGCAAAACTTCCCCTTCGTATTTTGCTCTTCTCCTTCCACCTTACCATCATCGCTAAAAGAAACATAATATAAAAGCAAATTAGTATTATCGTAGCATTATATCCGATCTTCAATTCATATCCACCCACAACATTTAATGCAGTCTGTACAGCATAAATATCATATGCACGAATGGGGGTACCTTTATATTGATATACGAAATAATTTAGGATTATATAAACGTAAAAAACTAAATTTCCTATTAGGATAGACACCCAGATTCTATTAAAGATAATGTAGAAAAAAAGGTACACAGCCAAATATAATGCATAATTGAGAAGTACACAAAGAATTTTAATCTCTGTTATTGAATTATTATTCATAAATTCCATACATACAAAAGTAATTAATGGCATCACGAAAAGTATAGAATATCCACCAATCTTTCTTCCCAAATCCGGTACTTTAAAATCAAAAAGTTGAAAAATACAAAGTACTAACGCAATTGCTAATAAATAGTAGGCTTTAGGAATCCCTTCTTTTCCCCAATTCCATTTTACGTAAATAAACATTCCTAAAGTAACTGCAATTAGCACTCCTGTACGTACTATATTTTTCCTATTAAAATTCATGATTTTATCAATTTGAGTATCTTTCATCATTTTAATATTCCTCTCACTCTAGATATGAGATTTTTAAACTCATTCGGCTCGCTAATGTAATTTACTAATATTATACCTATGGTTCCAATGCTTCCAACACATATAGCAACTATGAACCACTGTATATACGAATCCATTTCAATCGGTATAGCAAAATATGCTGGGATTGCAATGATCGCTACTGTAACAATATTACGCATAGTACGCCAAAATGTTTTTTTTCCACTGCCCTTTACAATATATTTTTGGTTGTATATCATAATTTCAATTGACCGATATCCATAAGAACAAATTGTGCCAAACAAAACTCCTGCCATTCCAAATCTTTTTACCAACAACAAAGAAACAAGTAAATTTATAACAGCTTCTTTGATAGCCTGCGGCTGTGTTTCCTTAAAATGTCCTGCAGCACAAATCATAGTCTGCCCTGGAAGACGAATATTTTGAAAGTACACAATTATAACAAATAAAACAGCAATCCCTGGTCTAACGTAATCTGCATCGTAAACATTTTGTGTGTAGATACTCACAAATGGAAGCATCAGCCCTCCTACACAAATACAAACGATAGAAAAAAACAGGAAATAGAGATATTCGAAACTGGAAAAAGATTTCTCCAACACATCGTTTTCCTTCTTCGAAATTACTTCTCCAAATCCTGCAGTTAATCCGTTCGCAAATACATTCAGCAAATTGAATACAGAACTTACTATTAAATTGTAAATACTATACACACTCACTTCTATTAATGATCGACTTCCCAACATGATAGTCAAAATTACCACATCCGTATTATTAACAATAATCCCTACGACTTGATGTAATAAGGCAGCGCCTCGCTGATTCAATGCTCCCAAATTTGGTTTTTCTTTAAAGCTAACTTCTGGATGATTTTTCTTTACATACCATCGAACCACAAAAAATCTTAGGATATATGCACCCGTTGCTACAGCTTTAACTATAACCACATCAGCTCGTAAGGAAATCAAAAAGATAGAAAGCCCCATATTTACCAGCGTTCCTACAATCTGAGCAGTTGCAATAACGTACCCTTTTTGCATTGCAGTAAGAATTACTTTATATTTCCCCAAAAATAAATAATCTACAAGTGTACTACTAGCCAGTACAAGTATCATCATTCTTGCTGTAGATGATGGAATCTGCTCTGAAATCAAGTATGGATAAATAAGTGTCAACAGCAATACTAATACAATAAATGCGCTTCCCGAACGATAATAAAATAATTTTGTCGCTGATAAAATCTCGTTAGTATCCTGTTTTCTATCTTCAGCTAATGGGACATACAATGCCACAACAGAAGCTGTTCCAACGCCTGCTTCTGCTAATCCTAAATATGTCAAAAACTGATTAATTGATGTGACCATCCCATTCACACTTGATCCATACGCTTCTAAAAAGAACTTTGGCAAAATTATTCCCGAAACAAAAACCACTATCTGCAGCATCAAATTTACAGTCAAATTTTTCATTGCAAGCTTACTTCTCATGTCGTAATTTTATCCTTCCTTCATCAATTATTATCATCCATATTTTTCCAAAAATCAAACATCCTATCATACATATCCAAAATTTGTAAGAAATCATGAACGTTAAAAATGCCGTTGACTCTGCTCGCGCAGTAAAAAAGAAGTTCGTTATTATATTTAGGGATATCACAGATAATATCCATTTTTTTCCGAAAACAGAAGGAATTGAAGCACAAATTATCCCTAGAATCAAACTGAACCCTATCACACCAGGATATCCCCAATCAAGATAGTTTTCAATAATATATGACGATCCTCTTCCCGCTCCCGCAATATAATTTTTCCCCATAACTACATAGGAAATTGCATGAGAAAAACAATGTCCATCTAATGCTTTTCTAATAGAATTTCCTTCACCAATATCTTCCAAATTAAAGATTCTTTTTCCCACAGAATTATAGAAGAAACTATCTGTCAGTGCGCCTAGCGTATAAACTTGTTCTTCTCTCATTGGAAGCTCCTTCTCATACGTATATCCCTGTAATATAGTGTCATAAGTTGTACCTTGTTTATATGCAAAATCTGCGACTAGATTTATCGGCGACATTCCAATTGCTTCATCTGCTCTAATATAATTATAAGCGCCCAGAAAAATCACTAAGACTGGAACTGCACAAATAATCAATATTTTTTCAAATTTGGCTATCCATTTTTCTTCGTCTGGTCTGCGGATAACGTCTCTCAAGAAGTAATACAAGAATGCAAAAATACAATTTAATATAAATTCATTTCGCACACCAATTTTGAGCATCGGTAAGGCTGAAACAACATACAAAGCCAGCCAAAAAAAAGATTCCTTTTTCGAAGGTTTAAGTGCTAAAAATGCACAGAGAAAATATGGCATGACACTCGCTGAAAAGTTCACAACATACGGCATTCTTGATGAATATAAAGAAAAATATTCTTCATATACCCTACCACGCATAAATAATAATTTATCAAATTCTCTCAGCAAAAAGCATATCATACATACACTCAAAATAATCCTTATCGCGTCCATAAGAGCTTTTCTGCTTATCCATCTCTTTTGTTCCTTATCTTTAGCCTTAACACTATTCCTATTGATTATTTTCATGAAAATTTCAGTCAAAACTACCCCTACTGAAAGCGATACACCTGAATAAGCTATGGCTCGTACTGCAAAACAATTCGCTTCGATACTATAATATTCCCACCACGATGCATCCTCAATTGCAGGAATCAAAATTCTTGAAACCAAAAACAAAAAAATTGTAAAGTAAAAAAGGCATAACATAATCCGATTTTTCAGATTCAAGACACAAAAGAAAATCCCAATAATGAGTATCCCTATCATTATCCACAACATCTGATTATATTTTATATTTACTTCTGCATAATTTAGCGCTGTAATGCCCAAGAAAGCATTCAAGATCACTAAGATATAACTAAAAATCTCTAATTTTGTAAAATGAGAAATAATCCTTTTCACATTATACCTCCTATAATTTTTTAGCTGCTTCTTTTAAGGTCAACACAAACTTGCTCAAATCAATATCACATATCTCCGCTAAATCTGTTCCTTTTTTTGGCAAGGCTAGATTCACCCCATCTCCAGGATCATATGTCTCTACACCAGCAGCTTCCTCCATGTTTAACCCTTTGATGTACTCCTCAAAAGCCGCTTCCCCTGATGCCCATGGCTGAACATTTTTTTCTCTTTGCGAAAGCACCTCTTCTCCTGGATCCGCTGTAATAGAATATGTTTCTAAATGGCAAAAATTAATTTTATATCTGTAATCAGTTCCAACAAAAGCCAAGGTAAGGTCTAGTCTCCCATTTTTATTGCTTACTCTCACATCATCTCCGACCGCAAGACGATCAATATCCATTTCTTCCAAATTTTCATACGCTTTATTAATTACTTCAATAAAAACAGATATGTCTAGTTTGCATCCCGCTGCCAAATCTGTCCCCGATTTTGGAACCATAGGATTTTCACTATCTTTCTGGTAGACTGGAATGGCATTCACTTCTTCGATTGTAAGTCCATTTCCGGCTATATAATTTGTTAATACATTTACCTGATCACACCATTCTCCATCATCTGATTCATAAGATAATCCATATGCACTATCCAATTCACGATTCGTAAATAAGTGACGATCTGTTTTAGGATTCTGTTCTACCTGATCAATATATAAATAATTAATTTTTTCGTCTTTGACTCCTATTAATCCATATGTTAATACTACTGTACCGTCTCCTTCTACTTGCCCCACAACAGCATATCCCGCCTTTGTATATGTTGCATCTGGAACCGACTGTTTCGATCTCGTAGACGGCATACAACCTGCTACTCCAATGCAGACTGTCAGTCCAATTGCCACTAATTTCATTATCCTAGATTTCATCCTTTTCACCCTTCCAACTTTCTAATATCCATACGTTTCCCGTTTATTTTCTCTTATCCATCTGCATAATGCTCTCTGTCACATTTTGTCATTTTATAATTTCAAATAACAGCTCCCATTCCTTTGTAATTCTGTCCTTGCTGAACTTTTCTATATTTTTCTCTGTGTTTTTTGAAAATGCTTGACGTAATTCTGCATTTTCAATCAACGTATGAATCTTATCCGCCATCATATCCGTATCATATGGTTCAACTAGAAACCCATCTTCCTGATCATTTATAATTTCTCTTGGTCCTGTCAAAATGTCAAAACTAATTACTGGAAGCTTATTTGCTTTTGCTTCCAGTAGAACCAAGGGCAATCCTTCCCGATAAGAAGTTAATACCAAAAAAGCATAATTGGGATATAACTCTTTCATATTCAATGCATTTCCCTTCAAATGTACAAATCCTTCAAGATTTTTTTGTTGAATCATACGCTGAATTTTTGTAAATGTCTCTCCGTCACCATAAATATCCCACGACCAATCTTCATGCTTAGTCTTCACTTTTTCAGCGACTTCAACCAGCAGATCGTACCCCTTTTCTTTGCCAAATCGTCCAACAGAAAGTATCTTTTTACTTTCTGTTTCATATTTAACATTTTCTTCTGGCATTTCCACCCAATTATAGATACACTCTAATTTTTTATACGGAATATGAAATTTCTGATGATAATCTTCCTTGGTTCTCTCTGTCAATGTAACAATCTTATGAGCCAAAAAAGCATCCACAAACCGGATGAGTGTTATATCTTTTTGTTTCCACTGATTTATCAATGCACCATGATCACAATATACATATTTTGCTTTCGTAAAAAATCTTGTCAAAGAAACAATTAGCGCTGGGTAATTTCCAACCAATAATACAATATCTATTTTATTTTCTTTTACAAATTTGATAAAAGGCATGAAATTCCTCTGAATTTGTATTCTCAGCCTTTCTTCCTTATTTGTACCTCGATGAAAACAAATGCGTTCATCAAAAGTATATGGTATTACCTCATTTACAGCATTTAGAGAATAAATATACACTTCATGCCTCTTACAAAATTCATTTGCAAGAGACGCACATACCTGCTCTGCCCCACCAATCACAGTCATATCAAAATCTACAAAACATATCCTCATATCAATCACCCTTATGAAACTTTTCCATACCGCTTGCGATTTATCTTAGAAATAATATAATAT
>CAZYCT010000054.1:0-14058 GCA_964646135.1 uncultured Coprococcus sp.
CCTCTATAAGTCTAATTGCATCCTGAATAACCGTAAGCGTGCGAAGTCCCAAAAAGTCCATCTTCAGAAGCCCCAGTTCCTCCAGTGTTGTCATGGTAAACTGTGTAATTGGAATATTGTCCGCGCCAAGAGCCAATGGAACATATTCGTCAACGGATTTCTGGCTGATCACAACCCCCGCCGCATGCATCGATGTGTGTCGTGGCAGACCTTCCAAACGTTTTGACATATCAATCAGCTCTTTGACCTGTGGATTCTCTGTATAAAGTTTTTTCAATTCCTGATTCATCGTCAATGCTTTGTCCAGCGTAATGTTCAATTCCTTCGGAATCATTTTCGCAATGGAATCGACAAACGCATACGGAAGATCCATCACACGCCCCACATCGCGGAGCACCCCACGTGCCTGAAGTGTACCGAATGTTACAATCTGTACCACTCGGTCCTTTCCGTATTTTTCTACGACATAATCGATGACTTCCTGCCTTCGCTCGAAGCAGAAATCCACGTCTATATCGGGCATAGACACACGCTCTGGGTTCAAGAACCTCTCAAACAGAAGTTGATAGCGAATCGGATCGATATTCGTAATTCCAAGTGTGTAAGCAACTATGCTGCCTGCCGCTGACCCTCGTCCTGGCCCTACCATAATGTCATGGTCTCTGGCATACCGTATAAAATCCCACACGATCAAGAAGTAATCCACATACCCCATATTCTTAATCGTAGAAAGTTCATATTCTAAGCGCTCCTTCAGCTCATTTGACGGCTCGCCATATCTTCGCACAAGCCCCTCGTGGCACAGTTTGTTCAAGTATTCCCACGACGTGTAACCATCTGGAACATCGAATTTCGGAAGCTTCGTCACCCCGAACTCAATCTCCACATGACAGCGATCTGCAATCTTCTGTGTATTTTCCAGTGCCTGAAGGGCATATGGAAATAAGGCTGCCATCTCTTCTTCTGATTTTACATAATATTGTCCGCCCTCATAGCGCATGCGGTCTTCATCGGCAAGTTTCTTACCTGTCTGGAGACAAAGAAGGATGTCATGAGGCTTCTCATCTTCTGCGTAAGTGTAGTGGACATCATTCGTTGCCACGAGCTCGATTCCCGTATCTGCCGCGAGACGTATAAGCTGCTGATTGACAACGCCCTGCTCCGGAATTCCATGGTCTTGAAGTTCCAAGAAGAAATTCCCTTTTCCAAAGATATTCTCATACCGAAGTGCCGCCCGCTTGCCTTCTTCGTATAAGCCTCTGGACAAATTCTTCTGCACTTCACCTGCCAGGCACGCGCTGAGTGCGATGATACCTTCATGGTATTCTTCCAACAGTTCTAAATCCACGCGCGGTTTATAATAATATCCTTCTGTAAATCCATGGGAAACAATCTTCATCAAGTTCGCATAGCCTTGATTATTCTCAGCGAGAAGAACGAGATGATAATACCGATCCGTGTCACGTCCGATTGCTTCCTTATCAAACCGAGATCCAGGCGCCACGTACACTTCACATCCTAGAACTGGATTGATTCCCGCAGCCTTCGCCGCCCTATAGAAGTCAATCACGCCAAACATAACACCGTGATCCGTGATTGCCGCCGCTGTCATTCCTAACTCTTTCACCCGCGACACATATTCCTTTATCTTATTCGAACCGTCCAACAAACTGTACTCTGTATGGACATGCAAATGTACAAAACTCATCTTCTCACCTTCTTTAACTTTCAAATCTTCGCTTCATAGTATTTCTATTGTAAACGTAAAAAATGTTTTTTTCAATAACTGCTTCAAGCAAAACGACCACATACAGTAAGAAGCAGGGTCACCCCTGCTTCTCATTATTTCAGCCGAATACTGTCAGCTAAGATTTCGATTTTTCTCTCTTTATAAAGTCTTCCCACAGCCCTCTTAAAGGCGTTCTTGCTAAGTCCAAATTCTTCTTTGATTACTTCTGCATCTGCCTTATCGTTAAACGGAAGTCTTCCACCACATTTTTCTAAACGCTGCATAATCATTAGCGCATCTTTGTCCATCTGCAGAAATGCTTTCTCGCGGACACTGAGGTTAATCTTGCCGTCTGGCTTCACTTCTGTCACGCGCGCGTGTACCCGTTCTCCCACGTGAAGTCCTGGATTGCCTTCTCGCTTTGGAATCAATGCAGAATACTGATTGTCAATCGCAACAAATGTTCCAAAATTCTCACTGACTTCATACACGATTCCCTCTACCTGGTCATCTTTCTGATATGGTGCTCCTTTCTTCAAGTACTGATATACTTTCATTGTTGCGCAGAGTCTTTCGCTCTTATCAATATAAAGGGCAACCAAACATTCATCTCCTGGTTTTACCTTTGTCGTCTGTTCTTTAAATGGAAGGAACAGATCCTTCTCCAATCCCCAATCCAGGAATGCGCCAAACTTTCCGACCTGAGCTACGGTCAAAACTGCAAGTTCTCCCAGCATCAACTTCGGCTCATTGGTCGTCGCGATTAGTCTGTCAGAAGAATCCTTATACAAAAATACTTCTATCGGATCTCCCGGCTCGATTCCTGCCGGCACCTGCTTCTTCGGAAGCAGAACCTTGTCGTTGTCACTTCCGAGATACACTCCAAAATCTACTACTTTCACTACAGTCAATACCTGTTTCTTACCTAAATACATCTCTTAATCCCTCATCTCTACCACTGCAAACACAGTTCCTTCTGCGTCACAGAGTTCCACTACTTGTCTATCTTCTTCTCTTGCGACTTTCGGATATATATCATCCCCAAGCATCGCTGACTTCTTATATTCTACACGAATTTTCTCTGCCCGTCCACACTCCGGCAGCACTTCCAACGCCATTTGAATATATTGGCAATTATTTACATGACCATTGACATCAATCTGGTGTCGCAATACAGGAAAATGTTCTCGCGCTTCCACTATCTTCGGCTGTTCTATTTTTCTAGATACCTGTTCCATCTGTAGAGCCGGCTCAATTGTATACTGGGAGAGTACTTCTTCTTCCACTCTGCTCGGTCTCTGCTTCTGAAAATCCATATACACCCAGACAGAGTGCGCTTTCACCAGCACTTCTTCCGACTCTGTCCGGAGCTGAAAATTACGACATCCATAAAACTTGTCAAAGGAGGTTGGCCACGTGTCGACATACAACCGCTCCCCAAGCCGTGGATAGCGCTCCACCTCAATCTGCCACGCTGACAAAATCCATCCTTTTCCACTTGCTCTTAGGGTATCGATTCCCACACCCAAGTCTTCTGACTGCATCGTGCTGCAATCTTGAAAATAATTAATGATTGCCGGAAGCGTCAGCAATTGTGTACTGTCCACCTCACTAAATCTTACTCTGCTTTCAAATGTGTACATGCTCTTCTCCTATTTCGCAACATAACTTTGTTCTAACGTCATCACCAGACAATATCTTGCATCTATATTCTGCATCTTTTCCGTCAGTTCTCTGCAGATCTCCATCCGTCTAGTCTCACTATAGTCCCAAGGAACGACCACATCGAAGATTAGATTAATCTGCTCTTTACCGTGTACCATTCGGAAATCATGTATACTTATTTCCGAATCCACCTCAGACACTACCGCTTCTGTACACTTTCTTGTTTCTAAGACAACTTGATTCTTAGTTTCTATAGGATCCATATGAATCACGAGGAAAATGCCCATCTCTTCCATCGCATCTCGCTCGATGCGGTCAATAATCTCATGAGACTCATCGATTGGAACATCATTCGGAACCTCCGCATGAATGCTCGCCATATTCCGTCCAGGTCCATAACTATGTATGATCAAGTCATGGCTTCCCACTATTCCGTCATATTTCTCAACAAAATCCTTCACCCGTCGATAATCTTCCGGCGAAACTGCCTCTCCAATTAACGGCTCCAGTGTGTCTCGCGCGATGCCGATTCCAGCCCATATAATAACCAGTGAAACACCCACTCCAATAAATCCATCTATATTAATCGACGTAAATTTCCAGAATAAAATGGAGAAAATCGTTGCAGATGTGGCAAGCATATCGCCCATCGAATCTGCAGCCGTGGCAAGCATAACCTGTGAGTTGATGCGCTTGCCAAGAACCGTATTAAAACGGCTGAGCCAAAACTTTACGCCGATGGACAAACACAAAATCAGAACCGACACCAGATGAAACGACAACTCTTCCGGCTCCCGAATCTTGGCCACCGAGTCTTTCAAGAACGTAAGACCAACTTCCATGACTAGAAATGCCACCACAAGTGCCGCTATGTACTCCATTCTTCCGTGTCCAAATGGATGCTCCTTGTCAGCCGGTTTCTCCGCAATCTTAACACCGATAAATCCAATCACCGACGAACCTACATCCGATAAATTATTAAATGCATCTGCCATTACAGACACACTGTGCAGCATCATTCCAACTGCCAACTTTGCCAGTGCAAGAAATACATTACAAAAGATGCCTACCATACTCGACAACACACCGTAGCGAGCACGGACAGACACCTTCTCTACTTCTTCATGGTCTTTTACAAATAATTTTACTAAAAGATCTGTCATTTATATCACAACCTCTATCCAGTTATTTCCAATTAGCTACGTCTGTTATTCTACACACTCCTTCACATATTTGCAAGCAAAACCATTTAATTTTTACTTCGGTAACTTCTTCATATTCTTCCTCGGTCAGCACCTCTTTGAGCTGCTCTTTCCCCTCATCCGGAACGACTGCGCGAACAGAATCCATAAAACACAGGCTCGGATAAAGCACGCACCACCAATTCTGTCCCTTCGCCTCACCGATTCGAATCCTGAGTGCATCGTAGTATCCTGCCGGAAATGTCACATCCCCATACACCTTCTCAGGAAAAGCACAATTTACCACCTCTGCAACCACCTCGTAGTGCTTTCCTGCGCGCCGGATTTCCCCCGATGCCACAGTTGCCATCTCTGGCAAATGCTCCTGCACCCACTGCTTTGTCTCCTTTGCGCTTTCACTTTCCGGGATTTCTCTCTTTAAATAGGAAACAATTGCTTCCTTCACACGCATCTTCAGCTCTTGATCTTCTTTGCTGTCACTATTTGCCAGCACATGAAACCGGAACACTTCCTTCGCAATCCCGTGCTGCAGCTTCTGGCGATGCAGTTCCTCCTTGTGCGCACACACAATCCCACTTGTAAGCACCAGACTTATCACCAGCGCGCTAAGCAGACAAATCAATCTTTTCTTTCTATCTTTCATCTATGTAACCTCCTCAGATTGTTCATATCTGAGTGTTGTCACATTTTCAGGACTTTATACATTATTTTTTCTAGTTGCCCGAAGAATCATTCCAACCACAAATCCAAGCACTGCTGGAACAAGCCATCCCAGATTTAGATCATAGAGTGGAAGGACTTCTCTTGCGAACCTCACCATCGCTTCCAGATGAAAGACCTCTCGCACGCCCTCTGGCAATGTCTTCACCAGATCAAACCATGCAGCAATTCCTGTAAAAATAGACACGCAGACATAGACGACTCTGTCGTGTTCAAATACTTTTCCAATCAGCGCTAACACAATCAGTGTGATTGCAAGTGGATACAAAAACATCAGCACTGGAAGTGAATAATCGATAATCGTAGACAGGCCGCAGTTGGATACACCGAAAGAAAATACGGTAAACAGTACTGCCCAACTCTTATAAGAAGGTCCATTTGGAAACATCCGCACAAAGGCATCTGAGCAGCTTGTCACAAGACCAATTGATGTTTTCAAGCAGGCAAATGTAATCGTAAGTGCCAGAATCACGCTCCCTGCTGACTTCAAATAATAATTGGCAATCTGTGCCAACGCGATTCCACCATTTTCAGAAATTTCAAATAGGCCGCGAGACTGTGCGCCAATTAAAATCGTAACGATATAGATGATAGCCATTAAAATTCCAGTCAAAATTCCGGAGCTCAATACATCTTTCGCAATGTCCGAGTCATCCGTCACACCCATAGAGCGTATAATATCTATAACGACAATACCAAAAGCCAATCCTGCAATTGCATCCATCGTTCCATATCCTTCGATAAGTGCAGAAAAAAGGGCGCCGCTTTCATACGCCACATCTGGTTCTACAAGGTTCACAGATGTCCCTGGATTGCAGAGCGCCGCAACAACCAGAATAGCCAGAAAAATCAAAAATAATGGGTTGATGATTTTCCCAATCCACACAGTAATATTTGCCGGGCGAAGCGAAAAGAGCAACACCAGTGCAAAAAATATAAATGAAAACATAAATAAAGCTATTTTTTCAGGAACTTCATTTCCCATCATGGGATAAATTCCTGTCGTAAATGACGTAGTCGCGCACCTTGGAATTGCAAAAAATGGACCAATTGTCAGATACAGCAGACAAGTAAATATATAGCCATACCTTCTACCAACCTTCGTCGACAGACCGTGCAACCCCTCGGAATGTGTATTTCCAATGGCTGCTACCCCCAAAATCGGAATTCCTACTGCCGTGATGATAAATCCAACCATCGCCCACACGACATTTCTTCCTGCGAGCTGTCCTAGATGCACCGGAAAGATCAGGTTTCCCGCGCCGAAGAACATCCCAAACAGGGTCCCCGCAACTAATATTTTTTGTTTAAAAGAAAGTCGTTTCTGCATCTTATTTTCACCTCTTGTATTTTTCTCTATTCTATCATTGCACTTGATTCTTGAGAAACGCATCTTTATAATAGAGGATATGACAAAATGTAATATACATGGAATGAGGATAAATATATGGATAGCAAAAAACTGGAAATCTTAATGACTGCTGCAGATCTCGGCAGTTTTACCAAAGCTTCAGAAGTGGTCGGATACACACAATCCGGTCTCACACACATGATGGACGCCTTAGAGCGCGAGATTGGATTTCCCCTCCTGCAGCGCAGCCACAACGGCATACAACTGACCGAACAAGGTGCACAACTGATGCCTGCGATTCGAGAATTTCTCCAGGCCAATGCCAATTTGGAAAATCAGATTCGCCTCATCGCTGAGCAGAAGAACGAAGTCATCCGCATCGCTGCATATGCAAGCATCGCCATGCACTGGATGCCTGAGATTCTGTATCGTTTTCGCCGTCTGTGCCCTGAGGTGACGGTAGAATTGCGCATGGTAGACCACGCACTAGAACCATTTGAATTATTAGAGAATGGCCAGACAGATGTGATCTTCGCCAGCCGCCAGAATTATAATTGCTGTGATTGGACTCCCCTCTACAACGAGAAGATGTACGCCATCCTGCCAAAAGACTATCCTCTGGCAGGACGCACAACCTTCCCTTTGCAAGAATTTGCAAGTCAGGAGTTTTTAATGCCCTATGGGCGATTTGATATTGATGTGAATGCTGCTCTTACTCCCCTAGGTGTCAAGCCAAATACGACACTGTCCCGCGTCGATGATGAGACCGTGATCCGCATGGTCGGCAGAGGTCTTGGAATCTCCATGATGACGGAATTAATGATCCGTGGAAGAACTGACGATATTCTCTGCGTTCCTGTGGACCCACCAGCCATCCGAGAGCTTGGTATGGGTACACATATCCGCAAAAAAGAAACGGAAAACATTCGCAAATTAAAAGAATGTATCTTGGAATTCATCCAAGAACAAGTGATTGCCTAGCGCTGATACACCAGCTCCCCTCCAACGTAGGTCTGGCAGACTGGAATGTCTTTGATTGCATCTTCTGCAGTTTCAAATGGATTTGCTCCTAATACAACAAAGTCTGCCATCATGCCTTCCGCGATGCGTCCCTTCACCTTTTCTTCGAAGCTTGCCTCTGCACTTCGTATTGTGTAGCTATCAAGCGCTTCTTGCACTGTAAACGCTTCCTCTGGAAGATAAGGTCCTACTTGATCATGCAGTGTAGTTCTTGTGACTGCACACTGCATACATGCCAGAGCATCTGGAAGTTCCACTGGGCAATCTGTTCCATTGCTGACTGAGACGCCCTTTTTCATCAATGTTTTCCAGCTGTAGCTGGTCTTGGCCAATTCTTTTCCCACACGTTCTTCTACTATATGGTTGTCATAGTCTAAGAAAATGCTCTGGGCATAGATGTGCATGCCGAGTTCTGCAATCTTCTCCAACTGATCCGGGCGCGTAATCTGGCAATGCACTACCCCATGTCTGTGATCTTCTCTTGGGCATTCTTTCAAAGCCTTCTCACACGCATGCAAGATACGGTCCAGACAAGCATCACCGATGGCATGCACCGCAACATGCATACCATGCGCATTTGCGTAGCCAATCATCTCATCCATGGTTTCCTGACTGAAAACTGGAAGACCGCATGTCGACGGATCATCTGCATACGGGCGGCTCAAAAATGCAGTTCTTGCCCCAAGTGCACCATCACCGAGCATTTTCAATGGTCCGATCTTGAATCGATCCGTTCCAACTCCAGTCACATTTCCCGCCTCTACAAATTCTTTCAGTGAAGCAAGATCTGTGAAATTACTCTGCTCGTATACACGCACGGTCAGTTCTCCCGCCTGTTCCAGCTCCTGATATGCTTCATTGATCACCTGCCATGGCACAGAGCGATAAGCACAGTAGTCATCTGTTTGACTGCTGGTCACACCGAACTGGTTCAAGCCCTTACATGCCATACGAATCATATCCTTGATTTCTTCTTTCTCTGGCACTGGAATCTTCTCATACACCGGATCCATGGCATTGTCAAAGAAGCGTCCATCAGGTTCTCCATTTTCCATTCCAATCTGACCGCCGTCTGGCTGTGGTGTCTCTGCTGTCACCCCAAGAATCTCCAGCGCTTTACTATTTACAACCAGACAATGTCCACATGCTCTCACTGCACAAATTGGCACTTCTGTGGACACTTTATCCAAATCATAGCGATTTGGCATACGATCTGCATCTGTAAAATAATCCTGGTTCCATCCTCGTCCTTCTAACCATGCTCCATCTTTCTTTGGATGCTCTGCAAGGAAATCAGAAAGACACTGAATCATATCTTTTAAACTATTTGTATGCACTGCCAACTGTGCTTTCATCAAAGAACTTCCATATCCCAACAAATGCATATGGCTATCATTGAATCCGCTGCACACGAATTTCCCATTCAAATCTACAATCTTATCGCCTTCTGCTGCGAGCGCCACTGCTTCTTCGTCGCTTCCTGCAAATGCGAACACGCCATTCTCCACAACAAATGCCTGCACCAATGGCAATTCTCCTGTGTAAACTTTCCCATTCTTATAAATTGTTTTCATTTCTTTCCTCCATTACAAATTCAGACACAGCCTTCCTGCGAAAGTGTGTCTGAATATTATTTCCTATATTTATTGTGATGCTTCCTTGTCCTCATAGAACAGACACACATCTTCCTCTACTTTTCCAGTTCCAAGATATCTTGCCTTGTAATCCTTCAAAAGTTTGAAATACTGACCACTCAAAAGCAATACAACTGCCACATTGACAAATGTTGGAATTGCTGATGTAATGTCAACAACCGTCCAGATGAATCCCTGATTGTTTGTTTTTACCAAATAAATTGTCCACAATACACCAGGAAGTGCACGTACACCATAGAAGATCTTCATCACGATATCTTTCGCTTTTCCTTCTTTTTTATAAAGGTGCTCCAAAATAGCAAGGTAGTAAGTAAACCAGCCACCAGAAGTTGTAACTGTAAAGATTACCATGATAATCGCAAGGAGAATACTTCCCACTGCTCCGAAACCTGTTGCAAAAGAGCTCAGTGCCAATGTTCCACCATTTGTTCCATCCGTCCAGTTACCGCTCAGAAGAACAGACAATGCAGTGATTGTACAAACTACCATTGTATCAAAAAATACTTCGAATGATCCCCATAATCCCTGTTCTACTGGATGACGAGTCTTTGCAGAAGAATGAATCATTGGAGATGTTCCCCAACCAGCCTCATTGGAATATACTGAACGAGCCACACCGACACGTACAATTTCACTGACTGCACAGCCGGCGAAACCACCGATTGCTGCTGTTCCTGTAAATGCACTAGTCACGATTGCTCCAAAAACTCCAGGAACGCGTGAAATATTTACTAAGATCATACCAAGTCCCATGATAATGTAGATAACGCTCATCAAAGGAACCAGTTTACTGAACAAAGTCGCAATCTTCTTTGTTCCACCACTTGTAACCATATATGTAATCACTGCAAGCAGCACACCTACGATAATTACACCTTCTACCTGAAAACTGCCAATCTGGATCATATCCATTCCGAATGCACCTGCCACAACCTGTGCAGCTGTCAAATTCGATGAAGTTACGAAGAATGTAGAGAAAATTCCCACGCTGAAAATGATCGCAGGTATCAGCCATAATTTTCCCCATTTGCGTTCTTTACCAAGTCCCTGCTCCATGTAGTATGTAGGACCACCATAGTATTCGCCTTTTTCATTTGTATAACGGTAATAACATCCAAGTGTAACCTCTACCTGTTTCAAGATCATTCCGAGAAGTGCTGAAAGCCACATCCAGAAAACAGCTCCCGGACCACCGGCTGCTACTGCTGTTGCCACACCGGCGATGTTACCAAATCCTACTGTTCCACCGATTGCAGTAGAGATTGCCTCAAAAGATGTGAGCATACCTTTTCCTTCTGTATCCGTCTCATCTTTCTTGAAGATCTGTCCAATCGTTCTCTTCATGATCCAGCCAAAATGGCGGAACTGGAAGAAACCAGAACGTACCGTAAAATAAATACCTGTCAAAATAATAAGTGCGATCAGCGGAACGCCCCACAGAACTCCGTCTAACCAATTAAGAAAGTTAATCATTTTAAAATTCCTCCTCTTTCTCTTCCGGCAACAGCTCCTCCGGCAGGATCTGCTTTTTACAGATTCCCTTCGGCCACATAACAGTATAAAAAAGGGCAGCGGTCTTTACCACTGCCCCATAAAACTTCTATGCTCATGAAACAATAGCTCCTCCACCGTACGGTGAGAGTGCACAGCCTGTTCGACTGTACCCCAACAGCAGCAGTTATATCGGGAACTGCCCGTTTCGGCGAATCCTCCTTTCACTATCCTTCCTAGACCCCGCAGTCTCAGGACAGATACTCTTAGTCTTCGCGCCTCTATTGCCGAATATATTTGTCTTGTTATGGTCTATACTATAATGAATCCTTCCTTAATTGTCAATAATATCTTTACCATTTTTTTACTTTTTCTTTAGCTTTTTTTCACGATTATCCTATCAGTCTTCCATCTTCCATATGTAAGATTACATCCGCCTTGTCCGCAACCTCCGGATTGTGTGTGACCATGATCAAGGTCTGCCAAGACCACCTAATATATGAAGAAAGGTCGACTTTCCAGAACCACTTCTTCCAACAATCTCGTAAATCTTATTTTTTTCAAAAACATAATCAATTCCTCTATTTTTTTGTTTTAAAATAATCCATATAACGCACGATTTCTAAGCCAAGTAAAAGTCCACCGATTGTCATAATTATAATATGTAGATTTTCATCTGATATATACACACGTAGTCTGCCATATTTACTTCCCCAGCCAACCATGTTAAATAGATTACTTCTCCATTTTAGCCAAAAAATTTCCAATACCGCTGGAACATCCAATGTTAAAATATCTAACCACAGATTTTTCTTTTTCTCCTTACTTATTGCAATCAAAAAAAGAGCTGCACAAATGAAAAATGTGACTTGTATCGCCATTTCAAAATAATACATTGGTATCATCTCGATATTATAGCGTCCCATCAAACCCTCTGGAAACTCCTCTATGGCAATGATCGTTGTTCCCAACAAAAAAATATATAATACTGTTAAAATATGAAATCCTATTATTTTCTTGTACATGAAGTTTCCTCCTACCTTTTATTTAAAAAGTTTAGATTCATTCTTGATTTTTCCCATCAAGCCACACTCTAGATTACTTTATTTGTAAATGATGTCGTTGTGTTATCAGAAAGGGTCAATTTGATTGTCACATACATACACGAATTTGGTTGGAAAGACGGATAATAATACGTCGTCGTTGTATACTCCGTGTATGGACCACTTCCACTAACATTGTAAACTTTTCCATTACGACTTTCCACCATATTAGTACTATTTCGCTCAACTCCATTTTCATCGTAACGGGCTATGCCTGTAGCATATGTATTCATCTGTATTTTACTCAGATTACTTGTAGCACCACTCAAGCTCACCTCAGTCGAATATAATTTTTTTACAATCCTTCCCAAATTGTTTTCGTCAATGTCATAATAGAAATATTTCGTAGTAGCTTGAACAACTACATTGTTCTCTACTTTTTGACCACCAACCCAGCTAACATCTTTCGTAATACTCCTATACATAATATCTTCTTTCAAATACACCACAGGACCATCCGCCGTCGTGATTGTCGCCAATGGTTCTTTGGCGCTTATAATATAATCCGTGATCTCCATATCATTTTCTTGACTTTTCTTAACACTCACATCGGAAAATATAGAAAGCTCCCTCAACTCTTCGTCATCAAATCCATCCGTCCCATCCATTGTTTCTAGCAGATCCTGTAATCCATTGTCATTGGTTTCGATTTTTTTGACTTCAGACGCATCAAATTCTCCACAATTTAATATTTCCGAAGCTGAAACTCCCTCTCCCTTCGCGAAAGCACTACTATACGGGCAAATCGCTGCGAAAAACATTGCACAAACTCCAAATAACGAAATCATTCTCTTCTTACTCATAAGATCGAATCCTCCTTTTTTTACCCCTACTTGTTTTTCCAGCACTACCTAATGCAAACACAGATGTGGATATACATCCTTTAATTGTGCATTGGTCCTTACCTCCTTTTTTCTTGAATGTAGCATGAACGGCATGTCGTGTCAAGCAATTGGTGTTTACATTCCTTGTACATTTGTTTCCCCTTGTTTTCACCTATTTGAGGTACTTTTGTATCATCTGGCAAACAATGCTCGAGCTGATAGGATTCTTTTTTGTTTCGTATGTGAGAATCAGATTCTCCCCTGGGTAAATTCCATTTTGCTCATAGCTTATTATTTTTTGAACTGCCTTTTCTGCGTATTCTGCTTCATCCATCATCCCCAAGTGTTCCCAGTAAAATTCTTTTCGAAGTCTTATATTCAGTACCAAGAAATCTGGATACACATTCCCTATGTTTGGCAAATAAACTGGATATTCATATCGGTAAGGTACCCCTTCTCGGTTCAGCGCATCTGCTATGATTACTTCAGATTTCGATCGCACTCGTTCTCCCTTAAATGTATAAATCTTCGTTGTATTTTCACCGAAACCTTTTCCTCGATATTCCACCTGTTCCCAGTTTTCTACAAACTGCGCGTCAGTTTCCGTTACCGGAACAACCAGTTTCTGCCTCTCCTTATGCAAATTCTCAAATATCTCCTCTGCGCCAACCTCCGGCACATCGGAAAGAAATCTTTTAATGGCATTTAACTCTTTTTCAGCTACACGCAAAACTTTTTGATCATAATCTTTCTGCGCCAACCTCCGAGCCAACTCCATATTTTCCCCTCGAATATAAGTTCCATTCGTATCTTTCAC
The DNA here is from genome assembly GCA_964646135.1 of uncultured Coprococcus sp. Classification (GTDB taxonomy): domain Bacteria; phylum Bacillota; class Clostridia; order Lachnospirales; family Lachnospiraceae; genus Allocoprococcus. The sequence goes on from CAZYCT010000054.1 coordinate 13,578, forward strand.
CCCTTCCCTCAAATAATACTGCACTCGCTTTCCATTTGTACTTATCCGCAATTTCCCCTCAGGGGCCTCTCTCACAGCCTTCTCCTTCTCCATTTTTAAGCACATTAACTCCTGTTCTCGCACCTCTAGCCGCTTTCTAACTTGTTCCATAAGCACTTTCTCCTTTGCATTTAATTTTCTTATTTTGGAATTTTATTTTTTGAAATTAATTGATTAACTCGATTTGTTTGATTTGTTTAACTTATTTGACTAATTTGACTTGTTTAACTTATTTAACTAAATTGATTTGTTTGATTAACTCGTTTTAACAGAGTATTCTAATTTGTTTTTCCTCACCCTTGCACTTCCAATCACCTTCCTGCTCGTATATTCAACTCCATCACTCCTTTCTCACTCCAAGTCACGCCCGATTCACCTGGCGTGCTTTAGCTTGTCCTGGACCTGCTTTGACTTGTCTTGGTTGGCCCCGGCTCGGTCTGGT
>CAZYCT010000055.1:0-13159 GCA_964646135.1 uncultured Coprococcus sp.
GTAAGATTTTCTCTTACTCGCTTTATATGAATCCTAGACCATACACTCATGCATATCTTCTTCTTGAATTCCAACACTTTCCATGACCTTTTTCAATACGTCCTTACATTCAAGTGACGCACACCATGCAAGTCCACAACCAGCAGAGATTTCTCTCGGAACCGGAATCAATCTTCCTTCTGCCTGTCTTTCTTTACATGCCTTCTCCATCGCCATGGCATCAGCTGTCGTATGAAATGTTACAACTAATTTTAATTCTTTCTTTCTCATTATTCAATCACAATTTCGAATTCAGAGCCTTTCTGTGTTGTTGTAGCTTTTTTTCCACGATCTTTTGCAAACTTTTCTACATTTGTCTTCTGATGCGGTTCACTAACAAGTACCTTAATTGGACCATCTGCATTTTTCAATGCATCTGCTGTCATCATAAGTGGTTCTGGACAAGAAAGCCCTCTTGCATCTACTTCCTTCATATTTTTTACCTTCTTTCTTAGAATATCATACTGTTCATTATTTGACAAGTCAAAGCGCCTACAAGCCTTTGTCTCACCATGCACTATTTTGCTGATTCTCTTTTACATGTAAATCCAATGATGAACAATACAACTATACAGATAATTACAGCCACTTTACCATTTGGTGTTGCAGCACCAAGAACTAATTCTTTTGTTTCTGCATTTAATGATGTTCCGCTTGAAGCAAGTTTCAAATTGTGGCAGAGTGCAGCACCAACGAAAAGTCCCAATACAGTTACTGCTGCATCAGAAGAACCCTGTCCTGCAAGGATTAACTGACGAAGTGGACAACCTCCAGCAAGAACTGCTGCAAATCCAACTGTATACATGCCAAGAATATTCCACAAATGCTGTGAATGTGCAATAATACCAGGTGTATTGAATGCAAGTACAAATTTACCCATTGCTACATTGTAGATCAACATCACTACAAAGAGGCCACCGATGATTGTAAGCAAATCAAAATTCTTCATAAGGATTGCATCACGAACACCACCAGCAAAACACATTCTTGATTTCTGTGCCACTGCACCGAAAATGAGTCCGCCGACTAACGATAAGATAATTGGAGCATGTACGCTTCCTGGACCCGATTCACTGAAAATCAATAATGAAGTACATGTCATTAAAATAAAGATTCCTGCTAAAAGTGCTGGAAGGATTGCTCCACTGATTACATGTGTTTCATGTGAGCGTCCAAGACTAAATCCTTTCTTAAGAGCCACTGCACCTGTCGCAACACCACCTATAAATCCGATTAATGCTACCCAGGCATTCAAATCTCCTGCCGACATACGGATTACCATACGAAGTGGGCATCCCAAAAATACAAGTGAACCAATCATAATGATCATTCCAAGAATGAAACGAATCATTGGTGAAGATCCTGCTGTTGAGCGATATTCCTTTGTCGCAATTGAAATAATAAATGAGCCCAATACCAAGCCAACGATTTCTGGTCTCGCATACTGTACAACTGCTGCCTGATGCATACCAAGCGAGCCTGCCATATCACGTACAAAGCACGCTATACAGAATGCCATATTTGCTGGATTGCCAAAGTATGCAAGACATGCCGCTACAAGTCCACAAATCACACCAGCTAATGCAAGTTTCTTCTTTGAATCTGTTAAATTCATTGTAATTCCTCCTCTTAGTCCTTTTAAATTTTGCTATTCCGCAGCCAATTCTTTTACAGCGCGGATCGCAGTTTCAATGTCTTCATCCGTATTATAATGTGAAAAACTAAACCTGACAGCTCCTTGGTCTACAGTTCCAAGCGCCTCATGCATAAGCGGTGCACAATGGCCTCCTGCTCGTGTAGAAATCTCGTATGTCATAAGAAGTTCATCACTAACTTCTGAAGAATCATAATCTCCGATGTTCAGCGTGACAATCGCGCATCTCTCGCCCCCGCTGAAATCCCCATAAATCTTAATGTTTGGAATATCTTTTACGCCATGATAGAACTTCCACATAAGTTCCTGCTCTCTGGCTCGAATCGTATTGATTCCTTCCTTTTCCAAGTATTCAATCGCAGCATCAAGGCCTGCAATTCCATGCCCATTTAATGTACCAGCCTCCAAAGCTGTCGGCATCTCAACTGGATGCTTTTTGTTGTAGGTCTGCACACCACTTCCGCCGACTTTCAGCGGTTTTACTACAATTCCTTCTCTCACATACAGACCACCTGTTCCCTGCGGGCCAAGAAGGCCTTTATGTCCTGTAAAGCACAGCAAATCAATCTGCATCTTCTGCACATCTATCGGAAATACTCCCGCTGTCTGTGACGCATCTACTGCAAATAGTAAGCCGTGTTCTTTCGCGATCTGTCCCACTCGCTCAACATCGACCAAATTTCCAGTCAAATTTGAGCCGTGTGTGCAGACAATCATCTTTGTATTTGCTCGTATTTCACGTTCGAAATCTTCATAATCCAGTGTACCTTGTAAATTACTCTTAATAATCGAAAGTTCTACTCCCTCTTCTTCCAACTCATAAAGCGGACGAAGAACAGAATTATGTTCCAGCATCGTTGTAATCACATGATCGCCCGGTCTTAAAACGCCTTTTAATGCTATGTTCAAACTTTCCGTTGAGTTTGATGTAAATACTATCTGTCTCGGATTCTCCGCATTGAAGAATGTCGCTAATCTTTCTCTCGTCTGATAAACCGTTCTTGATGCTCCAAGTGAAGCTGCATGTGCACCGCGTCCCGCGTTTCCCATAGAACACATTGCTGCTGCCACCGCATCAACCACCTCCTGTGGTTTCTGCATCGTTGTCGCTGCGTTATCTAAATAAATCATAAATTTTCTCCCTATTTTCATCAAAGGCATCGCCTAAGTTTTAGTATAGAATTCTATCACTTATAAGTCCAATCGATAAAGCATATAAACAAGCCTATCTATAGTTTTTTTCTATAAATAGGCTTGCTATTAGCAATACATTTTCTTCACAACTTTAACAAAACGTTCTGCCGATGTAGACAAATGATAATTTTTGTTATAAACAAGATTCAAATCTCTTCCACTGCCTTCCGGTAAAAGTGCAAATTCCAACACGTTTCCCGCATCAATTTCTTCCTGTGCAGCAAGTCGGGAAATAATTGTCATCCCCATTCCGCTTCTAACAGAACGTTTAATGGCTTCCGTATTCTCGATTGTTGCTACAACGTTCAGATCTTCAACACTAATTCCCATATTTTTCAGTAATTTTTCTGCCTCTTTACGAGTTCCGGAACCTTCTTCTCGCATGATCATTCCCTCTTCGCATAGCCATTCCATCTGATTTGCATTTTCTGCATATTTCTGGAATTTTTCTGTGTTCGGTGCAATCAACACAAGTTCATCATTGTAAAACGGAATATATTTACAATGCTTTTTCTCCAATACTGTTCCTGTAAACCCAATATCCGCCATATGTCCAACAACCATTTCTATAACTTTGGAGCTATCCATCTCCATAACTTTAAACTGTTCTGTTGGATATTTCTCATTGAAAGTCGCCAATATTTCTGGCAAAATATATTGTGCCGGAATCGTTGATGTAGCAATTGTAATGCACTTTGTGTCTCTTCGCGCTTCTTCCGAGAAAACTTCTTCTATCTTCTTTTCCAATTCTACCATCTGCGAGGCATACTGGTACAGTTCTCTGCCATCTTCCGACAAGCTCACTTCTTTGGTGTTTCTTATAAAAAGTCGGGCATTCAGCTCTTTTTCCAAAGAGGAAATATGTGCACTGATTGTTGGCTGTGTTAAATATAATGCTTTGGCCGCCTTTGAAAAGCTTCCGTCTTCGGCAACTTTTACAAATGCTTCCAACTGTTTTAAATTCATAAGTACGCTACCCTTTCACTTTCTCCGCCAGTCTTTTTGGTAACCTTAATACTGTCCATGTATTCTAGAATTGGTTTCGCACTCTTACGACTTGTTGAAAACATATCTCTTACCTGAGCGATTGTGATAAGATCATTCTCTTTTAAATGTTCAACAATCTTATTCTTTGCATTTTCCATCAGAGACGTCAAAGTAAACATTTCATCATTGATACGCAGGCAAGTTCCTTCATCCATCAACATCAGCATAACATCCTCTGCTGTTTCTCTTGGAACTTTTCCCAAATCAATTTCTGAAAAACGCACAAAATCATACGCTGCCGTTTTCAATGTATTCAATATCAAACTTTCAATCGATTGATACGTTGCATCTTTCGGAACTTCGTATCCTGGAAGGTGCAGATATTCATCTTTTCTTCCGATCAGGTCATTTTGTTCCAAATACTCTACATATGCATCAAATACATTGGGCTTAACCTTTTTCATAAACGTATTGTGTATTTCTGCCTTTTTCATACCATAACGATACGGATGCTTTGCATGATACGTCCGCAACGTTTCTTCAATCTTCTGACGAAGTGCCAATTCACTGTCTCTATGCCACAAATAAACATCTTTCTTCATTGGGAAAACCAAAATCGTTCCGTTTTCTCTCAATTCTTCTAGATATTCCTGCAATTCTTCTATACTATGTGCAGTTACTTTTGCGAGTTCCGCAAGCGTGATCATGGTATCTGCATATCCTTTGATCTGCAATTCCATGACATCTCCCAAAGACCCGGACTCCTTTTTCTTAAGTTCTTCGATCACTTTTTCATCGAAACGTTTCTTCTTAACAGGATTTGGTTCTAACACAATTCCTCCACCGATTGTTTCCATCGGTGAATAAAATCTAACCACAAAGCGATCTCCACGCTTTACAGCAATCTCTTCTTCTAAGCGAAATTGTACTAACCCGCTTTCCCCTGGACCTATCTCTTGTTTATCAAGAAGCACTGCTCTACATAACACTTCACTTGTTCCTGTAAACAGATGCAGTCGATCATGATTTTTCAAAATTCGCATTGAATTATCCAAAATAGAGATTTTAGCATCCAGAAGTTCTGTCTTTTTCATATTATTTTTTGGAGCAATCACGCACCCGCGATGAATCTCGCTCTTCTTAATATTAGAGAGATTAATAGCCACACGCTGTCCAGCATAGCATCGGTCTTGATCCACCCCATGAACCTGAATATTTCTAATTTTGCATTCTTTCCCAATTGGATACATCTCAAGCACATCATCTTTAGAAATCGATCCCGATATCAATGTTCCTGTAATGACTGTTCCGAATCCTGACAGTGAAAACACACGGTCAATCGGAAGTCTCGGAATTGTATTGATATCCTTTTCTTTCACTTCATCCTTCATCATGTTCTGAATCAGATCAACTAGTTCATCAAGGCCTTGACCTGTCGCCGCTGAAACGCGAACCACTGGCGCCTGTTCTAAAAACGTTCCTTCCAACTCTTCATGGAGTTCTTCCTCCACAAGTTCAATCCAATCTTCATCTACTAAATCACATTTATTCAATACAATGATACTCTTATCCATTCCAAGAAGTCCTAGAATATCCATGTGCTCACGTGTCTGTGGCATAATTCCCTCATCTGCTGCAACAACCAGCATAACCAAATCCATTCCGACAACGCCAGCAACCATGTTATTAATGAACTTTTCATGTCCCGGAACGTCAATAATACCAACTCTGTCACCGTTTTTCAAATCAAAATACGTAAAACCAAGATCTATCGTGATTCCGCGTCTTTGTTCTTCCTCCCAACGGTCTGTATTACGACCAGTCAAAGCCTTGATCAATGTTGTTTTCCCATGATCAATATGCCCCGCTGTCCCTATGATAATATTTTTCATTAAATCAATTCTCCCATCATTCTTACGATATCTTTGAACCATCGTGATTCGATTGTTCTGACATCCAGATAGATTGTATCGTTTGCTGTTCTAGGGATAATAGGAACTTCAAGGTGTCTCATTGCTTCTTCTAATTTAGGCACACTAATATTGTGTGGTTTAACAGTCACAGCCACACTCGGAATTCGTTCTAGCGGAAGAGAACCCCCACCAATCTGCGATTCGCAGTCCTCCAACCCAAAATCTGCTGCAAGATTAGCATTTTTCAACATTCTACGAAGTGTTTTTGCACGTTGTGCAACTTCTTCTTTCTTTTCATTGATCATGCGAAGTGTCGGAATATTCTTTACCGCTTTTTCTTCTGACAGATATTCTTGAAGCACCAGCTCCAAAGCAGTTGCTGTAAATTTGTCAATACGGAGCGCACGTGTGAGCTGGTTCTTCTTCATCATATCAATGTATTTCTTCTTACCAACAATGATTCCAGCCTGCGGTCCTCCCAAAAGTTTATCGCCGCTAAAGCAAACCACATCCGCACCGCTTCGCAATGAATCCTGCACTGTCGGTTCATATGTGATTCCATACTTACTCAAATCCACTAACACACCACTTCCCAAATCTTCAATCAATGGGATATCGTATTTTTCTTTCAATGGCATCAAATCTGCAATTGTAACTGTATCTGTAAATCCCACAATACGATAATTACTGGTATGAACCTTCAGCAAAGCCTTTGTTTCTTCTGTGATAGCTTCTTCATAATCCGAATAATGTGTTTTATTTGTCGTTCCTACTTCAACAAGTGTTGCTCCACTTTGTTCCATAACGTCTGGAATACGGAACTTTCCACCGATTTCTACTAATTCACCTCTAGATACAACAACTTCGCCGCCTTTTGCCATGGAGCTCAAAATAAGCATAACCGCAGCTGCATTATTATTTACAGCCATTGCTGCTTCTGCCCCTGTAAGTTTGCAAAGAAGTTTTTCAAAGTGAGAATATCGTTCTCCACGTTTTCCAGCTTCTAAGTTGTACTCCAGATTGGAATATCCTGTTACGATATTAGCCAACTTTGCCATATGTTCCTGGCTAATTGGAGCTCGTCCTAAATTTGTATGAAGAATGGTTCCTGTCCCATTAATCACCATGCGCATATTTGGTGTGTGCGCTTTTTCCACTTGTTTTATAATCTGTTTTGACAAAGATTCGATTTTTTCCAAAGCGGTCGTCTCATCTTCACAATTCCCAATAAATGCTCGCAGCTCTTCCATCTCTTGACGAATCATCTCCATGACATTCTCACGGCCATATTCCTCAATTGCATTCTGAATTGCCTCATCCTCCAGAAGCACATCAACTTTTGGAATGCTGCGGTATAATAAATTCTTATTCATTTTGTTCCTCTTCTAAATATTTTCTGTTCTTATATAGACAGAGTCCGCCTTCTAATGAAGACGGATCAGTTTGTCGCTTTTCTCAGATACTGTACCGATAATAGAAACTTTCGTGTCTAAGTGCTTTGTCTCAAACTTCTCCATTATCGTTTCCACGTACTGCGGTTCTACACTAAGCAGAAGTCCTCCCGATGTCTGTGGGTCGTAGAGAAGATCAATAAAATGTTCTTCTACTCTCGACATCTCCACTTTCATATGTGAATATCCTCTATTCTTGTACGCTCCAGCTGGAACAAGTCCCATCTTAGCATACGCTTCTGCTTCTTCAAAATATGCTATATCATGAACATTCAAATCAAATGTCACTTCACTAGCTTCTGCCATTTCTACGCAATGGCCCAAAAGCCCAAAGCCTGTAATATCTGTACAAGCATTCACTGGATAATCATCGACTACTTCCTTCGCCTTTTTATTCAGTGATGCCATCGCAATTTCTACTTCTTTGATCGCTTTTGGCGACGCCATGTCTGCTTTGATAGCTGTGTTTACAATACCACTTCCCACCTGTTTTGTGAGAATTAAGACATCTCCTGGTTTGCAGCCATAATTTTTATAAATTTTATTCGGATGAACGAACCCCGAAACGCATAAACCATACTTTGGCTCATCGTCTTGTACTGAATGTCCGCCCACCAGTACAGCACCTGCTTCTTTTACTTTGTCTGCTCCACCTGCCAAGATATCTCCCAGGATCATTGGATCCAGACAATTCGGAAAACCTACAATATTAAGTGCAATCTTAGGCTCCCCGCCCATAGCGTAAACATCGCTGAGTGAATTTGCTGCCGCAATCTGACCAAACATATAGGGATCATCGACTATTGGTGTGAAGAAGTCAACTGTTTGAATCAGTGCGATATCATCCGTCACCTTATAAATCGCCGCATCATCGGATGTCTCTATCCCAACCAAAAGGTTGTCATCGTGAAAACGAGGTAACTTACCCAAAACCTGGGCAAGGGTCTCTGGACCGATCTTAGCGGCTCACCCTGCTGTCTTAGTTAATTGCGTTAATCTAACGTCTTTTTTCATAATGCTCTCCCATAAACTAAAAAGTTGATTATGGCGCTATGATCTTTCCGGCTTCAGCCATTGCTTCTACAATGCTGTACATATTTGTTACAGATCCTACCGCCAATTTATCCTTCACTTCATAGTAATCTAAACATGTACCACATGTCAAGATTTCTACACCCTGTGCTTCTAATGATTTTAAATCTTCCAACGAATCTGAACCTTCTACTGTGAGTGTAGCTCCACCATTGTAGAACAACATTTTCTTAGGTAATGTATCGAGCTGTGTAATTGCATAAATAAAGCCTTTGATCAATACCTTTCCTAATGCATCATTTCCATTTCCCATACGGTCTGAACTAATAACTACGATTGTATTGTTTCTCATATCTGGTGTACACTCCTCACAAGTATCGTCTGAAGCAACTGCTGGTGCTCCGTTCATACGAATTACTACTTTATATTCTTTTTCTGCCACTTTTTCAGAGGTAACTTCTCCGCCCTGTGCTGCAGCCATCTTTGTTACATTCTGCACTGCAATTTCATTATCCACTAATACCTCAATCACTTCCGGTCCTGTTAAAGCCTGCAAAGCTTTCTTTGTTTTAATAACTGGAATTGGGCAGTTATCTCCCATTGCATTTACTGTAATCATATCTGACTACCTCCCTTTGTATTTTTTGAAGTCCCCATACTTCTTCACTTATAGACACATTCTATCATTCTGTGCAAGTAGGGTAAACCGATTCTGCTATAAAATTTTTTTATTCTTTTATAGGATTTCCCTATATTTGACTCTCCCAACGTCCACTTGCACCACAAGGTAAAATCAAACCATTTGAAGACACTGGCAGACCAATTTCAGATGACTCTACATGACCATTCCATTTTCTAAGTTCTGTTGAAAGCATATACGTAAGAACCGCTGGTGCCAACCCGGTTGTATAAGAATTAATCAAGAAAAATAATGGGTCATCTGATAAAATCTGTGTGCAAAGCTTAATCAGTGGATGAATCGCTTCCTCTATTTTCCAAATTTCACCTTTAGGTCCTCTTCCATAGGAAGGTGGATCCATAATAATTGCATCATACTTATTTCCACGACGAATTTCACGCTCCACAAATTTCACACAGTCGTCCACCAACCAACGAATCGGTGCATCTCCAAGACCGGATGACACAGCATTTTCCTTCGCCCAAGAAACCATTCCCTTGGATGCGTCTACATGCGTAACATTCGCTCCTGCCGCAGCAGCTGCCAGTGTCGCACCTCCTGTATACGCAAACAAATTCAAAACCTTCACTGGTCGTCCTGCGCGCTTGATTTTTTCTGAAAACCAATCCCAGTTTGTCGCCTGTTCCGGAAAAAGTCCTGTATGCTTAAAACTAAACGGTTTCAAATTAAATGTCAAACTCTTATACTGTATCTGCCATTGTTCTGGAAGGTCAAAAAACTCCCACTCTCCACCGCCTTTCTGACTGCGATGATAATGTGCATTTCTATTCTTCCACCCTTTATTTGTTTTCGGTGTATCCCAAATCACCTGCGGATCTGGTCTGACTAAAAGATACTGACCCCAACGTTCTAACTTTTCGCCTTGAGATGTATCAATCACTTCATAATCTTTCCATCCATCTGCTACCCACATAGAATTATATTTCCTTCCTATTTTAAATTTCTCTCGTATATTTCTTCAGCCATTCTGCCTCTTCTTCGCTAAGATATGGAGACACTTTTTCATATACCTTCGCATGATATTCATTCAAAAGACGTCTGTCCTCAAGTGTCATGATGTCAACATCAATGGCATCTAAGTCCATCGGAATAAATGTCAATGTTTCCAAATACATAAACTGGCCATATTCATTTGCCTGGCCTTCCCGAACTAAAAGTTCATTTTCCAGACGAACCCCATGGGAGCCTTCAATGTAAATTCCCGGCTCATCTGTAAGAATCATTCCTTCTTGCAGTGCTTCATCTTCTCCTGCTCTTTGTTGCCAGCGGAACGCTGCCGGTCCTTCATGAATGTTTAAAAGGTACCCCACTCCATGTCCTGTTCCGTGATTATAATTCAATCCTCTTTCCCAGAATGGTTGTCTTGCAAGAATGTCCAAATTTACACCCGTACAGCCTTTCATAAATTTTGCATTTGCAAGTCGTAAATTTGCCATCGCAACCAATGTAAAATGTTCTTTCATAAACTTTGGAACTTCTCCCAAAGCGTAAGTTCTAGTAATATCTGTAGATCCTTCCATAAAGCCAGCGCCTACATCCGCAAGGTAGAACTGTCCTTCTTTTAATTCTACCTCATTCTCTGGGCTTGCTGAGTAATGACACATCGCACAGTTGGCTCCAAAAGAAGAAATCGGTCCAAAACTAGGCTGCAGGAAATTTCCCATCTCTGCGCGGAACTCATCAATCTTATCTGAAGCACTTATCTCCGTAATTCGAATCTTTCCTATATTTTCTTTCAACCACTTCATAAAGCGAACATGCGCCACGCTGTCCTTCATCTCTGCTTTTCGGATATTCTCAAGTTCAACATCATTTTTAATCGCTTTAAAAAGAATCTCCGGATTTCTAGCTTCTATTTTCTTTACTGTATCAGAAATGTTATTATATAAAGCATAATTTAATCTGCTCGGATCTAAAAGCATCGATTTGTCTGAAATTTCTTTGATTTCTTCATATATGTTGTTGTAAGGTTTAAAGATGACTCCGTCCTTTTCCAGTTCCAGCTTTAATTCTGATGAGAATTTGTTTTCATCGACATAAAGAGTTACGTCTTCCATTGTTAATACTGCATAGGAAAGCACCAGCGGTGAGTATTTCACATCATATCCTCGAAAATTAAATGTCCAACATATATCATCCAACGTCGTCAACACATGAACATCTGCACCTTGTTTGCTCATTTCTCCGCGGATACGGCTCAATTTACTTTCCACCGTTTCTCCAGCATATTTTAAATCCAATGCAAAGACATGTTCTTTCGACAGCTCCGGTCTGTCTGTCCAAATATTATCGATCAGATCGTATTCGTAAATAATCGTTCCTTTCTTTTCTCGAACAATCTCTTCATATCTTTTGCCTTCTCCCATGGATACAACGCGTCCATCAAACCCGAGCGTCCCACCTTCTGGAAATTCTTTTTCCAAATACTCTGTCAATCTAGGTACTCCTGGCTCTCCCATTTTCATGAGTTCTACCGTGCTGCCCGCAAGCTGTGCAGCTGCCTGTACAAAATATCTCCCATCGGTCCAAAGAAATGCTTTGTCTGCTGTAATCAATGCTGTCCCTGCTGACCCTGTAAATCCTGTAAGAAATCTTCTCACTTTAAAATATTCTCCAACATATTCGCTCTGATGAAAATCTGCTGTTGGAACGATATAAAAATCAATTCCTTTCATCTGCATTTCCTGACGCAGCGCCTTAATTCTCTCCACAACACTCATATTTACTTCCTCCATTTATCCTAAATAACGTTTATTACGTCTCTCATTATCATTCCAATTTCCTATTACCTCACTTACATTGGAAACAGTAATAAATGCTTGCGGATCAAGCTGACGTACATATTGAATCAATTTTGCATACTCATATTTTTCAAGAACACTGACAACCTCCATATGCTTCTCGCTCGTCATTCCTCCCATTGCTTCATACATGGTCGCTCCACGATTCAAATCATACACAATATACCGCGCCAGTTCTTGGTACTCTTTCGAAATGATGCACACGCGTTTTCTCGCATGTGTACCGTTGATAAATGTATCCAAAAGCACACCGCCCATGTACGTACCAAGCAAGCTGACAAAAACAGTCTTAATATCATAGACAAACACTGCACTAAGCGCTGTCACATATCCAGCCAACGCACTCGCCTTTCCAAGCTCCATATAAAAAAATTTGTTCAATAACTTCGCAACGATATCCAATCCACCTGACGATGCATTAATATTAAACAGCATGGCCTGTCCTGCACTTAAAATCAGTACATACCCACACGCATCTAAGAACTGGTCACCTGTCAGAGACTGCATATCTGGCAAAACAACTTCAAAGATTCGCAGATACACTGGAAGCAAAATTGCTGAAACAACTGTTTTCGCTCCAAACTCTTTCCCTATTAAAATAAACGCAATGGTCAATAAAATTCCATTTGTGACAAATGTCAGCACTGACATCGGAAGTGGAATAAATTGTCCCACTACCATCAAGAACCCGCTCATTCCCCCGATTGCAAGTCCTCCTGGCATCAAGAAAAAGTATACCGCAATCGCCACAATAAACATCCCACTCAGTAACACCCATAATTCTTTTAGCGTAATCTTCTCTTTCATCCTCTTAATAACTCCTGTGAAAAAAATGAGAGTTTGATTATCTCAAGCTCTCCTACATAGTAACACTTTTTTGATTCACCGACAAGACCACTATCATTTAATCTAGTTTCTGATTGGCCACTAGATAATCAAAAAATCCTTCGCATCCTTCTACTACATCCCGATATGCCTCATCAAAATTTCCCGTGTACCACGGATCTGCAATAGACCTTCCTGGGCGCTTCGTGAAATCTAACAATTTATATACTTTCTTCTCAGTATCATCGCCAATAATTCTTCGCAAATTCCGGACATTATTGTCATCCATCACAATAAGATAATCAAATGTCTCATAATCTTGACGCGTCACCTGTCTTGCCCTGTGATCTTCACACACAATTCCCTCTTGCTTTAACTTCTGCCGCGTGCCATAGTGAACACCATTCCCGATCTCCTCCCGGCTCGTCGCTGCTGAATCAATAAAAAATAAATGCTCGGCTGCACGTCGCCGAACCAAATCTTTAAAAACCATCTCGGCCATAGTACTACGGCAGATATTGCCGTGGCAAATAAAAAGTATTTTAATCATGTTTTTATAACTC
>CAZYCT010000056.1:0-12969 GCA_964646135.1 uncultured Coprococcus sp.
GTACAGCGTTCATAAAGAAAGAAGGTTCCATTCGGTATCGGACAGATCGGTAAATCTTTCCGTAATGAGATCACACCTGGTAACTTTACATTCCGTACTCGCGAATTTGAACAGATGGAGTTGGAGTTCTTCTGCGAACCAGATACAGACTTAGAATGGTTTGCATATTGGAAGAAATTCTGTTTGGACTGGTTATATTCACTTGGACTGAAAGAAGAAGAAGTGCGTTATCGTGATCATTCTCCAGAAGAACTGAGCTTCTATAGCAAAGCGACAACAGATATTGAGTTCTTGTTCCCATTTGGTTGGGGAGAACTTTGGGGTGTTGCGGATAGAACAGATTATGACTTAACACAGCACCAGAATGTTTCAAAACAGGATATGTCTTATTTTGACGATGAAAAGCAGAAAAAATATATTCCATATGTAATTGAACCGTCATTAGGTGCTGACCGAGTTGTGCTTGCATTCCTCTGTGGAGCATATGACGAAGAAGAATTAGAAGGCGGCGACAAACGTACAGTGCTTCGTTTCCATCCAGAACTTGCACCAGTTAAGATTGGTGTACTGCCACTTTCGAAGAAATTAAATGAGGGTGCAGAGAAGATTTATGCAGAACTCAGCAAATATTATAATTGTGAGTTCGATGACAGAGGTAATATTGGTAAGAGATATCGCCGTCAGGATGAAATTGGAACACCATTCTGTATCACATACGATTTTGAATCGGAGACAGATGGAGCAGTGACAGTGCGTGATCGTGACACAATGGAACAAGAAAGAATTAAAATCGAAGATCTGAAAGCGTACTTTGAAGAAAAGTTTGCATGGTAAGAAGATAAAAGCAGTGAGCAGCTTCCGTTTATGTGGAAGCTGCTACTTTTTTTTCTGCGAAATCTGTGCTAGAATGAAATGCATAAATTGTGCAGAAGGGGAAACAACATGCTATACGAAGAAGCAAGGGTATATTTGGATCAAGCATCGAAATGCGGAAGTGTACTTGGTTTGGAAAGTATCAGTAATTTACTTAAAGAATTGGATAATCCACAAGATGCGCTGACGTTTATCCATATTGCAGGGACAAATGGAAAAGGCTCTATACTTGCATATATGTCAGCCATATTGCAGGAAGATGGATATAAAGTAGGAAGATATATTTCGCCGACAGTGTTAGAATATCTGGAACGATTTCAGATTAATGGAACGTTTATGGCGGAATATGTATTTGGTGAGCTTATGGATGAGATTCGGCTTGCCATAGATCGAATGAAAGATAAGGGGTATGAGTCCCCTACAGTTTTTGAAATTGAAACAGCGATGGCTTTTCTTTATTTCAAAAAGGAAAAATGTGATTATGTGCTGTTGGAAACAGGGCTCGGAGGACGCTTGGATGCTACGAATATTGTGCAAAAGGTAGAGGTATGTGTATTTTCATCGATTAGTATGGACCACATGCATGTTTTGGGTGAGACCTTGGATGCAATTGCAGCAGAGAAAGCGGGAATTATAAAGCCTGGTGCAAGTGTTGTAATGGCTCCTCAGGAGGAGGCTGTGGTGCAAGTTTTGCAAAAAGCATCCAATAATAAGGCACAAATGGTTGAAAAAGCACAGATTACGGTGGAAAGAAGAGACTTGCAGGAGCAAACTTTTTCTTATAAAGAGTTTCGGGGAATGAAGATCCATTTACTAGGCGCGCATCAGATGGAAAATGCAGCGACGGCTTTGGAAATTGTTCTTGCTATGCGAAAACGCGGTGTAGATATATCGAATCGAGCAGTGCGGGAAGGTCTTTCGAAGGCAGTCTGGCCAGGGCGCTTTCAGGTACTTCGGAATAAACCGCTGCTCATTATTGATGGAGCACACAATGAAGATGCTGCAAAGCGATTGGCAGAGAATTTGGACATTTATTTACCAAATAGTAAGGTGATTGGTATTATGGGTGTATTTAAGGATAAAGAATATGGGAAAATTATACAACTTATGAGACCTTATTTGGACTATGTGTACACCATCGAATTGCCGAATTCAGAAAGAACATTAAGTAAGGAAGAATTAGTAGATCAGTTGAGGACACAAGGTGTAATGGCAGAAGCGGCAGCAAGTGTGGAAAATGCGCTGGAGCAAGCGAAGCAAAGAACAAAGGCAGGTCAGGCAGTGCTGGCTTTTGGCTCCCTTTCCTATTTGGGGCAGTTGATTGAATTGGAAAGAAGGTAAGTAGAAATTATGATGGATAAAAAGAAGATTGAACAGGGGATTCGTCTGCTGCTTGAGGGAATCGGAGAAGACCCGCAGCGAGAAGGATTAGTAGAGACACCAGAAAGAATTGCAAGAATGTACGAAGAAATCTGTGGAGGAATGTATGATTCTGCAGAGAAACATTTGCAGAAGACATTTAAAGCAGAAAATGCAGAGATGGTTGTAGAAAAAGATATTACATTTTATTCCATGTGCGAACATCATTTGATGCCATTTTATGGGAAAGTGCATATCGCCTATATTCCAGATGGAAAAGTAGTGGGGCTTAGTAAGCTGGCGCGCACTGTGGAAGTGTATGCAAGAAGACTGCAGCTTCAAGAGAAGATGACAGTGGAAATTGCGGATGCCTTGATGAAGTATCTTGCACCGAAAGGTGTCATGGTCTGGGCAGAAGCCGAGCATATGTGTATGACGATGCGCGGTGTCAAAAAGTCGGGAAGCAAGACAGTCAGCGTGGCTACAAGAGGAGTGTTTGAGGAGAACGAACGACTTCAGAACATGTTTTATCAGATGGTGAGATCTTAGTCATGGATGAGATGCAGAAAATGAGAGAAATACAATATATGGAGCGGGTGTGGCTGGTGTATACGCACCCGCTTTATGTACAAAATCAACAGGAAAATCTGAAAGCAGAAGAAGATAGAATTTTTTGCAGACACAATATGGAACACTTGATGAATGTGGCCAGGCTTGCGTATATCTTTAACCTCGAAAGAAAATATAAAGTGTCGAAAGAAATCATATACATAACATCCCTGCTGCATGATATTGGAAAATGGAGGCAATATCGGGAAGAAATTCCGCATGAAATTGCGAGCGCAGAAATTGCGGAAAAGATATTGTTAGAGCTTAGATTTTCGCTGGATGAAATAGAACTTGTGAAAGACGCAATTCTTGCCCATAGAGATGGAAACGGCAAAAGTGAGTTGGCAGAAATTTTGTTTGACGCAGACAAAATGTCCAGAAGTTGTTTTTCATGCGACGTCAAGGAAAAGTGTAATTGGAAACCGGAAAAGAAGAACGAGAGAATAATGTGGTAGGTGGCAGAATGAGAATTGGTAAGAAAGAATTTGATACAAAGAATCACACATATATTATGGGAATCCTGAATGTGACGCCGGATTCCTTTTCGGATGGTGGAAAGTGGAGGTCTAAAGATGCGGCACTTGCGCATGTGCAGGAAATGATAGAAGATGGAGCAGATCTTTTAGATATTGGAGGAGAATCTACAAGACCTGGACATGTGAAAATCAGTGATCAAGAAGAGATAGAAAGAGTGGTGCCAATCATTGAATTAATAAAAGCCAATTACGACATACCGATTTCTGTTGATACATACAAAAGCGATGTTGCAGAAGCTGCACTTATGGCGGGGGCAGATTTGGTCAATGATATTTGGGGTTGTCTGTATGACACGCGTATGGCGAATGTGATTAAAAAATACAATGCGGCGTGTTGTCTTATGCACAATCGCACTGCCTCTGATTATCAGGAATTTCTTCCAGATATGTGCATGGATTTAGAAAAATGTATCCAAGCGGTCAAAAAGGAAGGAATCGAGGAGGATAAGATTATTCTGGATCCAGGAATTGGATTTGGAAAGACATTAGAGCAGAATCTGGATGTAATGAAGCATCTTGATATTTTTCATAAATGGGGGTACCCATTGCTGTTAGGAACTTCGCGCAAGTCTATGATTGGAAATGTGTTGAATCTTCCGGTCGATCAAAGAGAAGAGGGCACATTGGTGACAACGGTGATGGCAGTGGAAAAAGGGTACGGATTTGTGCGCGTACACGACGTGAAGAAAAATAAGAGAGCTGTGCAAATGGCAGAAGCAATTATGGCAAGACCTTAGAGTGAGGTGCAAAATGGATAAAATTAAAATTCAAAATTTAGAAGTGTATGGAAACCATGGAGTTTTTCCTGAGGAAACAAAATTGGGACAGAAGTTTCTGGTTTCTTGTACCCTTTATCTGGATACTAGAAAAGCTGGAAAAAAGGATGCGTTAGATTTGTCGGTTCATTATGGCTTGGTATCTCATATGATTAAGAAAGAAATGGAAGAACACACCTTTGCGCTGCTAGAGACTGTGGCAGAACATTTAGCAGAGCGCATTTTAATTTTTGATGAAAAGATTCGAGAAGTGGAAGTGGAAGTAAAGAAGCCTTGGGCTCCAATTGGATTGCCGCTGGACTATGTTTCCGTTTCTATTAGAAGAAGATGGCACGAAGCATATGTTGCCTTAGGCTCTAACATGGGGGACCGAACACAGTATCTTCTTGATGCAGTGGAAAAGCTGCAAAATCGTTCGGATTGCCGTGTACAAAAAGTGTCATCGCTGCTAGAGACAGAGCCATATGGAGTGACGCAGCAAGAAAGATTTATGAACGCAGTACTCAAGATGGACACCTTGCTTATGCCAGAAGAATTATTGGAAGTGCTGCAGCAAGTAGAACTGGAGGCAAATCGCGTCAGGACATTGCGCTGGGGGCCAAGAACATTAGATTTAGATATTTTATTTTATGATGATGAGATCATTGAAGAAGATTATTTGTGCGTGCCGCATATTGATATGGCGAACCGCTTGTTTGTTCTGCAACCATTAGAAGAAATTGCTCCGTATAAGCGACATCCAGTAACTGGAAAAACGGTAAAGGAAATGATAGTTGATTTAAAAAAAGAAACTATTTATAATGAATAAAGTATGTATGGTAACATCGAAAGGAGAAGGAAGAATGAAAGACAAGAATTTATGGTTATCTTACAATGAGCAGGAATTGAAGGAACTTCACGAAATTAACGAGAAGTATAAAGTTTGCCTTGATAAAGGAAAAACAGAAAGAGAATGCGTAGAATTAGCAGTGGCTATGGCGGAAGAAGCAGGATATAGAAATCTTGATACGGTACTTGCAGAAGGTAAGGCGCTTCAGTGTGGGGATAAAGTATATGCAGTTTGTATGAAGAAAACAATTGCACTGTTTAGAATGGGAGAGGAACCAATCTCGAACGGTATGAATATTTTGGGCGCGCATATTGACTCACCACGTATTGATATCAAGCAGAATCCGTTGTATGAAACAGAAAAGTTCGCATATTTAGATACACACTATTATGGTGGAATTAAGAAATATCAGTGGGTGACGAGTCCGATGTCTTTGCACGGTGTGATTGCGAAGAAAGATGGTACTGTGGTAAATGTCTGCATAGGTGAAAAGGACACAGATCCAGTACTTGTTATTACAGATTTGCTTGTGCACCTGTCTGGACAGCAGATGGATAAGAAAGCAAGTGTGGTTGTGGAAGGCGAAAAACTGGATATTTTAGTTGGAAATCGTCCAATCGCTGGAAATGAAGAAGAAAAAGAAGCTGTGAAAGCCAATATCCTGAAAGTGCTCAAAGACGCATATGATATGGAAGAAGAGGATTTTACATCTGCTGAGTTAGAGCTAGTGCCAGCTGGAAAAGCAAGAGACTGTGGACTTGACAGAAGCATGATTCTTGCCTATGGACAGGATGATCGTGTATGTGCGTTTACATCACTTTTTGCGATGCTGGATGTAGAACATACAAAGCGTACAAGCTGCTGTCTTCTGGTGGACAAAGAAGAAGTAGGAAGCGTTGGTGCGACAGGAATGCATTCACGTTTCTTTGAAAATGTTGTCGCTGAACTAATCGCATTGAATGAAGGTGAATCTAGCATTAAGGTGCGTCGCGCACTGGAAAAATCACGTATGCTTTCTTCAGATGTAAGTGCGGGATATGATCCGCTGTATGCAGAAGCATTTGAAAAGAGAAGTGCTGCTTTCTTATCAAAAGGTCTTTCTATCAATAAATTTACTGGAAGAGGCGGAAAAAGCGGGTCAAATGATGCGAATGCAGAATATTTGGCAGACTTGCGCCGTATCTTTGAAGAAGGAAATGTTACGTACCAGTTCTCAGAACTTGGTAAAGTCGATGTAGGCGGCGGTGGAACAATTGCATATATTATGGGAAATTATGGCATGGAAGTCATTGATAGTGGTGTTGCGGTACTTAACATGCATGCACCATATGAAGTAAGCAGTAAGGCTGATGTCTACGAAGCTGTAAAAGGGTACCGCGCATTTTTACAGTACGCGTAAGAAATAGCTGAAATATTTCTAAAAAATGTGCGTTTTGCAAGATTGAAAAGCAAAACTTGCAAAAAGTGTGTGCGTATTACTATTGACATTCTTTAGTAAGTTATAGTAATATAGCAAGAAAGGCGACGACAGAGAGAAAGAAAAGTCGTCATCTCGAAAGGAGGCAAATTATGAAAAAAAGAACAAAGGCACTTGCACTTATTCTTGCAATGGGTATGGTATTCACTGGTTGCGGAAGCGCAAGTGGAAACAAAGGTGGCGGTGACGCTGACGAAATCAAAGACCTCGTAACATGGGAAACAAGCAACAGAGAGATGGAAAATGTTATCATCTGGAACACAGAGATGGCAAACGACCTTAATGTACTTGGAAACTGTTATGAAGGACTCCTGGAAACAGATGCACAGGGTAAATTAGTTCCAGGTCTCGCTGAAACATGGGGAACAGAAGATGGTGGTCTTACATGGACATTTAATTTGCGTGAAGGTGTAAAATGGGTTGACCAGCAGGGAAATGAAAAAGGTGAATGTACATCACAGGATTTCGTAACTTCACTCGAGTGGGTTATGAACTTCCACAAGAACGGCGCTAACAATACATCAATGCCTAGCTCATTGATCGCAGGTGCTGCTGAATACTATGATTACACAAAAGAATTGACAGAAGAAGAAGCATTAGCACTGGATAACACAAAATTCCTCGAAATGGTAGGAATTGAAACTCCAGACGATTACACAGTTGTATACCACTGTGCATCTAATGCAACATACTTTGATACTGTTTGTGTATCAGCTTGTCTCTACCCAATGCCAACAGGTTTTGTAGAAGAAGTTGGTGTTGAAAACGTACTTGGAACAGGTATCGATGGATTATGGTACAATGGACCATACACATTGACAGAGTACATCCAGGGTAACACAAAAACTTTGACACAGAACCCTAACTACTGGGATAAAGATTGCAAACTTTTCGATACAGTAACAATTCGTCTTATCGAAGATGTAACAGTAGGATTCCAGTTATACAAGAACGGTGAAATCGATCACATCGATCTTTCAGAAGCAAACTTAAGAACAATCTGGGAAGATGAAGGAAATGAATACCGTGATCTTCTTGTAGAAAAACTTCCAAGAAAATATTCTTACCAGATGCACTTTAACTATGCTAAGAACAATGAAGATGGAACAGCAGATGACAATTGGAACAAAGCTGTAGCAAATGAAAATTTCCGTCAGGCATTATACTATGGTCTTGATCTTACAGATTACTGGGCAAGAACAAACTTCATTTATCCAGAACACTGTGAAAACAATGCATACACAATGTCAGGTCTTCTTTACTTCTCAGATGGAACAGATTATGTTGACAGAGTAAAAGAATTGATCGGTATGGATGGCAAGGCTGATGGAACTCCTGTAAGATTTGATGCAGACAAAGCAAAAACTTACAAAGAAGATGCTATGAAAGAACTTGCTGCACAGGGTGTAACATTCCCAGTAGAAGTTGATTACTATATCATTTCTGGTTCTCAGAATGCATTGGATACAGCTACAGTGCTTCAGCAGATCTTCTCAAACTGCCTTGGAGATGATTTCGTTAAGTTGAATATCGGAACATACATCTCAAGCCAGACAAAAGAAGTTGTACAGCCTAGATTACAGTCATTTGTAATCAATGGATGGGGAGCTGACTACGGTGATCCTCAGAACTTCCTTGGACAGGAAACTTACGGAGAAGATAGTGCATACTATGCAATGAACTACTCTAACATCAATGATGCAACAAATGCTGACTTGATCGCAACATACAAAGAATTTACAAAACTTGTAAATGAAGCAAATGCAATTACTGATGATATGGATGCTAGATATGAAGCATATGCAAAAGCAGAAGCTTACATGCTTGAACATGCACTTTCAGTTCCAGCACAGTATGAAGTTAGCTGGCAGTTAACACATGTAAATGATTACACAAAGACAAATGCAATGTTTGGTATTCAGAATTACATGTACAAAAACTGGGAAACATCTGTAGACGCCTATACTACAGAACAGTATGAAACTATCAAAGAGGAATTTTATAAATAATGTTTAAATATACAATCAAGAGACTGTCACAGACTATTGTGACAGTCCTGATTGTTGCAACAATTGTGTTTCTGTTGATGCGTATGCTTCCAACAGATTATTTCTTTTCAGAAGATCAGTTGATCAAGCTTACAGAAGAACAGAAACAGGAACAGTTGGAGGCAGCAGGATTGACTGATCCGATTCCAGAACAGCTTGTACGCTTTTATGGGCAGCTTCTTAGACTTGACTTTGGACAGTCTAGAAGAATTCAAAGCGGTGTAGATGTTGTGGACGTAATTGGAAGTAAATTTACAGTTTCAATGAAGATGGGAGTAACCTCATTGGCGATTTCTCTCGTTGTTGGTGTATTTATCGGTATTGTTCAGACAATTAATAAAGACAGAATATTGGATCATATTGGAACAGGATACACTATATTTGTGAATGCGGTACCTAGTCTGGTTTCGTATTCTTTGGTGCTTGTATTTGGTTCAACTGTGCTTGGACTGCCGGCCTTGTATTCTACTAGAAACCCAGGTCCATCAAGCATTCTTCCTATCGTATGTTTGGCTCTTGCTTCTATTGCGCACTATGCATTGTGGACAAGAAGATACATGGTGGACGAATTGAACAAAGACTATATAAAATTGGCACGTATTAAAGGGATGTCCTTTAATAATATCATGGTACACCATGTGTTTAAAAACGCGTTTGTGCCATTGGTACAGTATATTCCAACATCGTTACTTTATACAATTGGTGGTTCACTCTTGGTAGAGAGATTCTTCTCAGTTCCAGGTATGGGACCATTGTTGAATGATGCAATCATTCGATATGATTTAAATGTGGTACAGGCATTAGCAATTATTTACGCATCACTGGGAACAATAGGGGTATTTCTTGGTGATATCTTGATGATGCTTATTGACCCGAGAATTAAACTGACAGGCAAAGGAGAAACACGATAATGAAAAAAGAAAATGATGAACTGTTTCGTTTCGTGGAGTATTCCGCTGAAGCAGCAGAACGTACAGGGTATTCTGATTATTCATATTGGAGATCTGTATTTCAAAATTTTAGAAAAAAGAAATCAGCAGTAGTAATGTCGTGTATCTTTTTCGGTATTGTTATTTTCTCTTTTATAGCACTTGCAATTGGTAAGTATGACTATGCAAACCTTGCGGTAAACAATACACAGGTATTTAAACTTCCAAATAGTGAATATTGGTTTGGAACAGATAACTTGGGAAGAGATTATTGGTGCCAGGTTTGGTATGCAACTCAGACTTCAATCAAATTGGCCTTGATTGTTGCTTTGGGTGAATGTTTTGTGGGTGTTACGATTGGGTGTATCTGGGGATATGTTCGCCAGCTAGACCGTTTGATTACTGAGATTTACAATATCATGAACAACATTCCTACGATTATTTATATGACATTGATTGCACTCTTGATTGGACAGAGCTTTACCATTATGGCAATTTCTTTGATTGCTTTTGGATGGCTGCCTATGGCGAGAAATGTAAGAAACCTTGTTCTTATGTATCGTGACAGAGAGTACAATCTTGCATCTAGATGTCTTGGTACACCGGTATGGAGAATTTTGACAAAGAATATTCTTCCATATTTGGTTAGTATTATTATTTTAAGATTGGCACTTTCAATCCCATCAACGATTTCGTTGGAGTCAACGCTTTCATATCTTGGCTTGGGACTTGGAATTGACACACCGTCACTTGGCATTTTGCTTAGAAATGCTCGAAATTACTTTTTGGATTATCCGTATTTATTGATATTCCCGGCTGTGATTGTATCAGCAATTACAATTACATTTTATCTGGTTGGTAATGCATTCTCAGATGCGGCTGATCCTAGAAATCACGTATAGAATGGAGGCCCATAATGACAAAAGAACCAATATTGTCCGCTAAAGATGTGGAAATCCAGTTCAGTATGCGTGGTAGAACTTTAAAAGCAATCCGCGGATGTTCACTGGATTTGTATCAGGGAGAGACTCTTGCAATTGTAGGTGAGTCTGGATCTGGTAAGTCTGTGTTTACAAAAACATTTTTAGGAATGCTGGACGCTAATGGCAAAATTACAGGCGGCTCTATCATGTATGATGGAGTTGATTTGGCAAAATATACAAAAGAAAAAGAGTGGATGAGTATCCGTGGAAAGAAAATTTCTATGGTTATGCAGGATCCAATGACTTCCTTGAATCCATTGAAGAAAGTAGGAAAGCAGATTCAGGAAAGTATCGAATTGAATCAGGGGATTAAGGGAGCAGAGGCGAAAGCGAAAGCTCTTGAGATGCTGAAAAAAGTAGGTATCCCAGATCCAGAACGCCGATACAATCAGTATCCACATGAGTTTTCGGGTGGAATGCGTCAGCGTGTAGTTATCGCAATTGCAGTAGCCTGTCATCCGGAAATTCTTATTTGTGATGAACCAACGACAGCACTTGATGTGACGATTCAGGCACAGATTTTGAATTTGATTCGTGAACTTCAAAGAGATTTGAATATGACAGTTATTTATATTACACATGACCTTGGAGTTGTGGCAAATGTAGCAGATAGAGTTGCTGTTATGTATGCGGGTCAGATTGTGGAATACGGAATGGTAGAAGAAATCTTCTATGATGCATGGCATCCATATACATGGGCATTGTTGTCATCTCTGCCACAGTTGGGTGTGAAAGGTGAGGCGCTTCCTACAATAGAAGGAACTCCACCGAATCTGTTTAATGAAGTGGTTGGGGATGCGTTTGCTCCTAGAAATAAGCAGGCGCTTGCTATTGATTTTGAAGAAGAACCACCATTTTTTGAGATTACGGAGACTCATAAAGCTAAGACATGGTATCTGGATCCTAGAGCTCCAAAGATTGAGCAGCCGAAATCAATTCGACAGCTGCGTGCGAAAATGGAAGAAAGAGGGTAGATGGCATGCAGGAAAGAGAAAAATTGATTGAGTTAAAGGATCTGCAGATTACTTTCGGCCACGGAAGAAAAAAATTTGTAGCTGTTGATCATGTAAACTTTGATATTTACAAAGGAGAAACTTTTTCGCTGGTAGGAGAGTCTGGATCGGGAAAGACAACGATTGGGCGAGCTATTACAAGAATTAATCCGGTATCATCAGGGGAGATTCTTTTTAAAGGCAGAAGAATCAGTGGAAAGATTTCAAAAGAATTAGACTTGGAAGTTATCAGAAAGTGTCAGATGATTTTCCAGGATCCACAGGCTTCTTTGAATGAACGAGCAAAGGTTGATTATATCATTTCAGAGGGATTGATTAATCATCATTTGTACAAAGACGAAGAAGAAAGAATGCAGATGGTAGAACATGCACTTCGCGAAGTAGGACTTCTTCCAGAATTTGCATCTCGTTTTCCACATGAATTTTCTGGAGGTCAGAGACAGCGTATTGGTATTGCAAGAGCTTTGATTATGCAGCCAGAATTTGTGGTGGCTGATGAGCCTATTTCAGCATTAGATGTTTCTATTCGTGCGCAGGTGTTAAACTTGTTGAACGAGCTGAAGAAGACGAGAGGATTAACATACCTCTTCATTGCACACGACTTGTCAGTAGTGCGCTTTATTTCGGATCGTATTGCAGTTATTCACAAGGGAAGAATCGTAGAATTGGCTGAGGCAGAAGAATTATTCCGTCATCCATTCCACCCATACACAAAAGCACTGCTTTCAGCAGTACCAATTCCAGATCCAATTTTAGAGAAGAAGAAAAAACTTCTTGTGTATGATCCTTCAATTCATGATTACAGTACAGACAAACCAGTTTGGGAAGAAATTCTTCCAGGACATTTTGTCTGGGGAAATCAGAGAGAACTTGACCAGTACAGAGCAGAGATATAGTTATGAAAATAGTGAACCAAATAAAAGAGATTTACCAGCCGTATATGTTCAGACCTACAATTTATCAGTGCGTAACCAAAAGTTCTATTGCTTTGGTGCTTGCGCTATTGTGGGATAGATTCATTAACGTAGATGGAATTCTTAGCTTGGTGAGAGATGCATTTTTTGTAGTGGGTATTTTCTTTTTGGCGTGTGTATGGTTTCAATATTTGCGCTTTGATGGTGTAAAGATGGACCATATCTCCAAAACAGAAAAAAAGAAAGAGAAGAAGCGTTTTTTCACAAAGGATATTGTGGATTATGCAGATGAAAAGATTATTTCCTATGCCGAGTTAGAGGAAGAGGAACAGGCTGTTTGCCGATTTTTGAGCAATGTAATATGTTGTGTTGTTTTTCTTCTTTTAGCCGTAGGAGCATTGGTGATATTTTAAGATTGATGAAGCCTTGCGATATGAAAACGCGAGGCTTTATTTGCAAAGAGGAATACCAAGTCGTTACTTGTGTGAAAAAGCATTGAATCTGAAAAAAATTACTTGTAATTTTTGCAAAAGGAGATATAATATTACTTGTAGAAAATAAAACAAAGTAATCCTCGATAGCTCAGCGGCAGAGCATTCGGCTGTTAACCGAAGGGTCGTTGG
>CAZYCT010000057.1:0-12553 GCA_964646135.1 uncultured Coprococcus sp.
GTCTATGAAGATGTATTGTTGGATGTTCATTTTTTGGGGAGGAAATAGGGGAAAGATTTTATTTAATTATTTAAGAAAGCAGAAATTTTATTATGGTGTTCATCTATTTTGTTTTAGCATATTTTAATACAGCCAATATGATCCCAAGCACGATCTCAGTTACAACAAGTTTTATGGCGGTTTATCTGATTTTTAGAAGAAGTGTAGGGCTGCGAATATATTATTTGTAGATAAAATAATGTTTGAGTGATAAGATGTTTACAGAATAAAAGACTTTTCTAAAAAGGTGTAATTCAAAATTTAATCATATAAATGGTATGAAGGATTAAACTACTTTTATGAATTTTTATTATTATCAATTAAAATCAGAATATGAAAAGCAGATATATAGAGTTTTAAGGAATGCCGTTGAGGAGCATAAAGAATCATTGATTATACCGCACAATGTATCAGGAGCAGATATTTCACGAGTATTTTTGTATTTGCTTATGGATTATCCGGATTACTTTTGGACAAAGGGAGATTTTACTTTACGTCAAAATAT
The DNA here is from genome assembly GCA_964646135.1 of uncultured Coprococcus sp. Lineage (GTDB taxonomy): Bacteria > Bacillota > Clostridia > Lachnospirales > Lachnospiraceae > Allocoprococcus. The sequence goes on from CAZYCT010000057.1 coordinate 545, forward strand.
TAATACGGAGAAACAGAATTGCTGTATCTGCTTACATTATTTGTATGATGAAACAGAATGTCAATATATAGGAAATGAGATACAGAAGTCTCTTATGGAAATCGCTGGAGCTGTAGAAGGAAATACATGTCAGCAAGCGATAGTGAGAGATATAGTAACATGGTTTAGGAACAACGTCACTTATTCAGCAATGCCGGGGATAGATCAGACGATATACTCTGCACTTGTGATGAAAAAGAGTGTATGTATGGGGATTTCCAAAGCGATTACTCTTGTACTTAGGTTGTTCGGAATTGAAAGTATTGTTGTAATAGGCTCCTTATTTCAGAGAAGCATTCATGCTTGGAATATGGTTTATCTGGACAATATTTGGTACCACCTTGATATGACTGTCGGTTATGAATGTTTTGACAGATTGTGGAGTGCCCATGGAATTCAAAATAGAAAATCATTAATCTTAGTGAAGAATAAAGAGTTGGAAGAGACACATAGCCTTCGAGAAGGAATTATATATCCGCTGGAGTTAACGAGAGGGGAATGTACATGAATTGGTTGAGATGTAAAAAAGGACATTTTTATGATGCTGAGAAATATGACAGTTGTCCATACTGTATTGATTCAGAGGATATGAATGTACAGCTTCCTCCAGAATTGAGTTTTTTTAAAACGCAAAAAATTTTGGGCGAGAGCAAGACATCGAAAGTATTCCGAATGATTCCTAAAGGGAATTATGCATTGAAAGTAATAGATATTACTGAATCAAAGATGGAATTTGCAGTTGATCATGAATACAGAATAGCTAAAAAACTTGAAGGAGAGAAATATTTTGTTGATTACTATGCTTTGTACAAACAGGGCGGAATGGCATATATTGTGCAGCCGGAGTTAAGGAATTTGTTGACTTATATAGAGGAGGAGAATCCTAATCTGCGGCAAATTCTTAAGATTTTAAAAGATATAGTACGAGCTATCGGGATTCTTTCGGAAAAAGGAATTCTGCATCTAGACATTAAACCAACAAATATTTTTGTAGATGAGAATGGTAATGGAAAACTTGGAGATTTTTCAATAGCATGTGAAATTACTACATTTAAAGAAAAACCGTTTCAAGCAGGTACATCGAAATATTTTTCACCAGAGGTATATGAAAAAACAGGATATAGCGGAAAAGAAGATATGTATTCTTTAGGTATTTCGATGTATTATATTCTATCTGGTGGAAAATACCCTTATGATTTTGAAAAGGCAGAGACAAGAACAGCAGATTCTGTATATATTGCAAACGAGTTAATACCGAAAGAACTGCAGTGTGTAATAAAGAAAGCAACGGCATATAATCCGGATGAAAGATATAACAGCATGGAGGAAATGTATAATGATTTTCCACAGTTAGGACAGGAATCAGAGTCATACAAAGTATTTTCAACATCGACTTATTATGAGGGAGATATCGCATATAGTATTGCAGCACCAAGTGTTGATTACAGAGTTGGAATTGATGAGGATACGAAGGGAAAATTTGAAGAAGAAAACGAAATTCCTGTTTCTACTGAAAACATTGTGTCGGACGTATGTTTTTGCAGCGAATGTGGTGCGAGAAATGATTCATTGGCGATGTTCTGCATACATTGCGGAAATAGGCTTTCTGGCATGAAGTCATCACAGGTGATGCCAGCGATGCCGGCAATGCCGAGAAATGCTTGTGATTTTTATTTAGATGATTTATCAACTGCTCCATTTTCATATGGTGAAGAAAAAAATGTACAAAATCAATATTTGCCGTTGGAAATTAGTAAAGTACATTTTTCAGCGATAGCTCCTCGGACAATGCTCAAGGGAGAATATACGATTATTAATATCTTGATGTATCAAGAGGCATTTCGGTCGGTAGTAGATGAATTAATTTCAGAAGCAGAGGTAGCAGTACATGAAACAAAATCTGGAACAGTTCGGGTGAAAGAAGGTGCAAGAGTGAAAATTCAGCTTACATCGCCGGATATCACTATTGAAGACAATGTCGAAGAGCAGGAATGGTCAGGAGAGTATCTGACATTTAATTTTGCTGTCATGATTCCAGATAAATATACCAAAAGGCAGGTGCTTTTTACGGCAGCAGTTTATATAAATGATGTAATTGCTACTAGATTGAAATTTGTAGTAAAATGTTGGTCTCTGCGTCAGCAAAAAATTGAAGTAATACAGGAAGATGTGCTTTCTGCATTCGTGTCCTATGCAAGTCAAGATCGAAACAGGGTGGCTATGATTATTCAGGGAATGAAGAAAGTACGTCCGGATATGGATATTTTTTTTGATGTTCAGAGCTTAAGAAGTGGTGAATCATGGGATGAAACTCTTTGGTCAGAAATTGATCAACGCGATACGTTGTTTTTGTGTTGGTCGCATAATGCAGCTAAATCCTCATGGGTTGCCAAAGAATGGAGGTACTGTTATGAACAAAAAGGAGCTGAGGCAATCGAGCCCATTCCACTGGAACCGCCCACAAACTGTCCACCACCGAAAGAATTGGAAGGAAAACATTTCAATGATTGGTTACTGTATGTGATAAATGCTGAATCTGCAGATTAAACGATTGAAAAATTCAAAGAGCCGCAAACCATGGTGCGAATAACAACATGGTTTGCGGCTCTTTTTTTTATTTCATAGGAAAAAACTTTGCTGCATTAACGTATGAGTGTGCAAAGCATACTTTTGTACTGTTTGAAATTTCACATGGTAAGGCAACTGGGCCAAGCCTTATGAATGTGCACAGCTCTTGCATAAAGTCAGGGGAAACGATTTTCTCCTGTTATTTTATGCAAATTCTATAAGGCGGAAGAAAGTTTCAAAAAATTATTTCTGAGACAAATATCAATAGTGCCTGATGAAACTCCATATTGGTGAGATAGTTATAGCAGAACAGAAAGCAATACAACTATATGGAGAAAAGTTATGTAGGATTATAGAGACAACGAAAATGTAAATGTTAATTAAGGGATTCATTACATATAAAGTGAGGTCATACATGAAGGACGGAAATATTATGGGAAAAATTGAATATATTGCGGAAAGTATATTTTGGAGCCTGATCAGTATGATTTGGTATAAAAAAATTTTTTTCCGATGTCTTCCGAAGTTGACATATGGGACATCTATACTTGTTTTATGGAGCATGCTGTTAGTCTCTGAATATTCAGGATATTTTTTTCGAAAGAAAAGAACTGCATGGAGCGTTTACGCATCATTCCTATTTCCTTATGGACTCTATACGATTGGTTCATATTGGAGAATACTTCAAGGCAGAATTGTGTTTGTTTTCTTAATTGCAACAGTCTTGTCTATACTAATCGGAATTTTTGTAATGACACGAAGAATTAATCCAAAAAGAAATATGAAACGCGTTATTGTAAAAAGACTTCGTAGATGTGTTGCTATGCAGGGGAATATCATTACTGTTGCAATGACAGTAATAATGGTACCCCTTTTGTTTCGGGGAATATTTGGAATACCACTTTTTAAGCCTACTGTCGAAGCTGAAATTAGTACTGAAACAGAAGAACAGACAATTTCAAGCAATATTGATACTATTTTAAAACTGCAGGAAGAAGAATGGCAATTACTTAGTATGAAAAATAAACTTAATGTATTACAGTGTGTAGCTAATATTGAAGCTTATTATCTGGGAATTTCAAATGAGTTGAAGGTAGGTGCTGCTAATTTACCCAAATATACACTTGCCTGTTATTCGGAAGATTTTCATACAATTTATATTAATCTGGAACACCTGGAAAATGATTCAGCGGATGAAATTTTGAACTCGTGTTGTCATGAGGCCTATCATAGTTATCAGTATAGATTAGTTGATGCTTATAATGAAGCTCCGGAAGAGCTTCAAGAGCTCCTTATTTACAATAATGCCGCTCAGTATGCGGATGAGTTTGCGGAATATGTGGATGGAAATGAAGATTTCTTTTCATATTATTCACAACAGTGTGAAGAGGATGCACGTAATTATGCTGAGAATGCAGTTGATTATTATTATTCAAGAATCAATACGTATTTGGAAGAAGGATTGGAATCAATATTGGATTATATCTGAAACATTATGCACTGAGTTTTGAAAATCGAATTTGTTAAATCAATTAAAATGAAATGGCGGAATAAGGAGGTGCAGTCGAAAATATTTTCAAAACAATCGTACCGAAGGGAGGGGAGATCGTGTTTTACAATGGCTCATAGTAAATTTCTATGATAAAATTTAAAAAATTATTGACGGCTTTTTGGTTAATTTTTTAATTATAGTCCCTGAAGCAAACAGAAAGTAAGGGCTGATGTGATATTAGGAGGTGCCAAACTATGTATAAAGTGATTAAGAATAAAGGAAAATTGATAAAGGCTTATCAGTTGGGAAGTGATAATGCTGTTATTAAAGAACTGATACAGAATGGAAAGATTTATGATCTTGGTGATGGCAGGTATGAAATCTATTCGCAGGAGGCAGTTAAAGGAGGAGTCGGCGGAGAAAAGGCGATGGCTGGTGACTGGATTAAGCTGGATAGTGTCGACAATCCATATCCAAACGATAAAGAATACTTTGAGGAGAATCACAGACATATCGAAGGTGATATCTTTGAGCAGTGCCCGAAACTTCTGCCAGCTTGGGATGAGAAACTTGAGATGTGTCCGGAGATAACATTTTTGGTAGAAAAGAAGGGGCTGGTCATTGATCAGGAATCTTCAGAACGAAGATATACAGCAAAGCTCTGGGGAACCACGGAAGTAGCCGCAGAAGATGCAATGCTCGTTTTTTACAGTATTTATTATGATGAAACAGGCAATGTAGTGGATTGTGACTGGAATTTTGTTGAGAGAAGCGAATTCGACAGAAACTATACCATGATTCGATAGGTTATTATTAGGAGGTTTTGTAGAGATAACCAAAAGAACAAAGAAACACGAAATAAAGTTAGAAAGGAAATAGTGATGATATGAAAGTTTTAGTAATTCCGGATGTTCATCTGAAACCGCAGATGTTTCGACAGGCTGCAGAACTTATGCATCAGGGGGTAGCTGATCGAGCGGTATGTCTGATGGATATTCCGGATGATTGGGATAAGCAATATGATGTTCCGCTTTATGAAGAAACCTACGATGAGGCCATCCGATTTGCAAAAATATTTCCGGATACGGCATGGTGCTATGGGAATCATGATCTTAGTTATCTGTGGCATTGTTTGGAGAGTGGATATAGTTCCATGGCGGCACTTCCGGTACAAAGAAAATTACTGGATTTAAGAGAGGCGGTCCCAGTGGAAAATCCAATTAAGTATGTTCAGAGAATAGATAATGTTCTTTTTTCTCATGGAGGTGTGTTGAATTTTTTTGTCGAGGAATATGTTCCACATGCGAAATATAATGACGTGGATGCAGTGTTAGAGACAATTAATCAGCTTGGAAGAAAAGAAATGTGGAATGATGCATCACCGATTTGGTTACGACCGCAGCATTCTAATATGAGATTATATAAGCCGAGAAAATTACTGCAGGTTGTGGGTCATACACCGATGGAGGCAATTACAAGAGAGGGAAATCTGATCAGTACGGATGTGTTTTCTACTGACAAAGATGGAAAACCGATTGGAACAGAGGAATTCCTTTTACTCGACACTATGACTTGGGAACACAGCGGTATTAAGGCGTAGGCAAGGTGATAGGAATATTTGTATTATAATTTTTGGAACGAAAGGTGATTACTTAGCGACATTTGTTAGAAAGTTTGAATAATAGTTATTTTTAGTAGACAGCGAAATAATAGTAGGAGTGATAAATTATGAGTAATAAGGGAATGATTATCAGTGAATGTAAACGTATGAATGCCGCGAGATGTGTGTTAGAGGGAAGGGTTGACAGTGCCTCTTTTTTTCGTACGATCAGCGGAGATCTTTTAATCACTGGTGTTGATGCTGGAAATCAGACGATGGTATTGGATCTGTTTTGCAGTTGTCTGGAGAAAAATGATATGCCGACAATTCTGCTTACAAGTCATTCAGCGTTAATGACAGCAGTACAGCAAAAAGTGGATGCACATGAGATTGGCTGCGTTATGACATCATACTCTGCGAATAAGAATTATCATCCTTTTTATGGAATGTCTGCACAACAGATACTTCGTTTTGTGCGGATGGTAGCAGAAGAGATGGGATATGGTATTCTGACAGATCAAGTGATGATCTATGCGGCAGCTGTTTTGAATGTTGTTGCAGCGAAATATCCGGTATCCTTACCTGCAATTGTAAAAATTCTGAATGAAGATGATGATTTTATATCTGAACTTGCTTTACAGTTGGGTCTTTCAAATGTGATTGCTGATAATATTCGTGCAAATCATGAAGCAGGGATTGTTCTTCGCAGATTGTTTGAACGTTTGGAGGAAATTTTTGAAGATATATATATTTCTGGATGTGATACAAAGTATAATTTCCAGAGCGGGGCGAAGGGAAATTTAGAAGGGATGTGTATGTATGCTTGTTCTGGTAATCAGCGTATCTTTAATGCATACTTAAAGGAAGAAATTTTTCATACCCTGAAACGTGTACCGCGAGTTCGTATCATCCTGGATGAGATGGAATTTGTGGATGAAAGAGATGAGTTGATGCTGTATCTATTGCAGATCAAGCGTCAGGGCAAAATTGAATTGATGGTGGTTTCACAGAATATAAAGGAAGCGATGCATGGAAATACAGAATTGGATTTTTCAAATGTAGTATTTTTTCATCACGGTATACCAGCTGTAACAGATGCTCTTTCTCGTGACTTGTTTGGTTCTTATCAGTATCATTATCCAGTACCGGTAGTGGGAAACACACCACATGTTATTGTATCCTTCCGGCGTGCGGTACAATGGCAGGCGCAGACGGAAGAACGTCTGCGTGTTCGAAGCCAGGATATGTATGCGAAGCCGGGAATCTTTAGAAAAACATCAGTTTATCTTGCTGTTAAGACTGCAGCGAATCCGAATGTTTATTTGATTCGTTTGTCTGATTTTTTGCCCACAGAGTATGGGGTCTCGAGTGTAGTGTGATATCAAATAACATATTACATGGTAGATATGTAAATATAAGTTTTAATTCCTATTGGTTAGAAAGCCATGTAGGAGAGTAATAGCGCCATCAATCACTAAAGTGATGGCGCTATGCTTGTAATTTCTTTATACTTTAAAATTCATTTTTACAGCAATTTTTGTTCCGATTTTTCAGAGATAGGCTGTGTCCATTCAAGAGCAAGTAGTTTGTCTGTATCCTGTATATTTAATAAATCATACGTAAAGAAATCTTTTTCCATCTTGCATCTGGAGTATAATGCATTCTGAAGAATTTTCAAATCTTGGTAAGAACAGATGCAAGGATGTAATTTAGCCACAAACAATTGATGGCGTGGATTTCCATTTTCAAAAGCGAATACAACATCATCAATATTTGCAGGCATCCATCCGCGGGATATCATCCATTTTACCCAACGCGCATGCTCCCATTCGGCAACAGAGAGTTCTTGTTTTGTTCTCTCAGTTTCATTTACAAAATTCCATAAGCGTTTAGAAAGAACTTTGAGCTGGTTGACAGATGAAAATACAGTTGGCTGGCAGATATGCCATGCCGGAGGTAGGATTTGATTTCCGGTATTATCGTGAAACTGGAAAATACGGTAAGGCATGCTCAATGCAGAAGAATAGGAACTATCCTGATAATATTGTTTGAGATAATAGTCTTTTGTGGCTTTTTTCCATTTTTCAGTATATTCGTAAGTACCGGAAACATTTTGTGTATAAATCTCTTTAGGATTCACGTTATTGTAATGATAATGGATGCAGCGAGCTAATTCTTCAAATGTTCCACCAGTAATATTTTGAAAAGTATATCGTTTTGATATTTCACCAAATGGTATGAGATTCCAATCGTTGAACCAACGATCCCCTTCATTCTCTTCTTCCACAATCATTTCTTTACTGATCCATGAAAGATTATCATTTCGACATAAGAATGCTACAGGCGGGGGTACTATTAAATCTTGTTTTTGATGTTTCGATATAGAATTTCTAATTAGTAGCTCTCTAATCTTTGTTGAGAGAAAAAGATTTTCTTCATCAGAATCTGTCGCAACAGCGAAATAATTGTAGCGGGTAATGTGCAGTAATTTTTCTATTTCCTGATCTAATTTCGGAGAATCATATCCAACATTGATGCTCTCAATAAGCGGAAATTCGATGCCAGGTATTTTGAGACTTCCTTTAACCATACCTGGGTATTTAGATTTAATCTTTGCATCGAACGTTTCAGCATCGTTTGAGAGAATTGTAATTCTGTTTTCAATAAGATTATTTTTGAATCCCATCATCCAAAAGGCTTCACGTACAAGTAATTCAGCAACGCGTGAGTCTCCTAAAATAATGAAATTTAAAATAGGTTTTTTAAATGTGTTATCTGGTTTTGTTTGCGTTGTAATTTCTGTTATATTCTTGCTTAACTGTTTAAAATCGATTGATTTTATCGGATAAAATAATGGATGGCAGGATAATAACTGTTGTGCGGCCAATTTATCATCATCCAGTATATAAACTGCAATTTGATAGTTGGAGAGATGATTCAATACTGTATCAACGAGTGACTTTGCAGTTTCGAATTCATGTCGGAGAAAAATTTCAATGTGTTCTGTTGATTCCAAAGAAGACTCTTTTATTAATTGAATGAGTGAAAAAAAATCCTGTAAGTTCTTGCGACCATGATGATCTATGAACAAAAAACGGAATCGGCAGTTTTCATATATTTTTTCAGAGACAGATGTAATATTATATTCACTGATAAAGCCCTGGTCAGTTTTCCATGATTCTGGAACTGTTTTTGCAAATATTTCAGTAATGATATTGTTTGCATTTGCATAGCAGATACCGCTGATTTCTGTAGTAGCTCGTTCGAATTGCGGCTCTATAGAGAACGTATTGGAATTTGACCAATCCTCTTTGGCTAAAGGATATCCAAGTCTATGACTTAATCCAAGATAATCTTGTGCGGTTTCACCAGTTGGTGATTTAAAATATCCAAGTTGCATGTACTTGTAGAGAATATAGCTTGCTTCACCGCGAAATTTGACATTTACAGAAGGCGAAAAATTAAGAATCTGTATACAATTATTACAGCATTTGTTCACAGCATTCATATCTGTTTGTTTATTGCCATTAAAAACTGTTCTGGCTTGGTTTAATAATTCAACCGCCCTCTTTTCATTGTCCAGTTGAATTGCCTTAAGGTTGCCATGTTGAATTGCCTTTTGAAGATAAAAATTAAATTTTCGGTCGATAGCAGTTGACTTTTCTTTTTCATTTATTTCATATGCATATTTTGCTAAAAGATAATAAGCCTCTCCTTGTTCTGTGGAATTTTTTAAAGGAAGTCTCAGCTTTTGAACTAATTCATCTAAAGTCCCAGCTTTATTTTCAATAAATATACGAGCTTTTTTTAATTCGGGGGATTCTTCCCGTGTGGGAACAGGGGGAAGAACTAAGGAATGTAAAGTGCAATCTTTGTCGTTGAATGATTCCTCTCCACATCCGAAACAAAATAATGTTGATGCAATTACAGATAGGATAGCCAAAGTAAGCGAATATTCATGGTTGGCTGTTAATGCTGATAAGCGTTCTGTGATAAGAAAATTATTCTGTGGTATATCAAGCAGTACGTCATCAATAGCTTCTTCCAGATCTTTATTATAATCATCTGAAGCGGACGAAGGAATCAATTCTTCCCATATAGATTTAAAAGCGAGAATATCCGGATGCGTTCTATAGCTCCAACTTTCCAAAGACTGATTTTTTTGTTCAATTAAATAATCCCTTACATTTTCGAATCGGGAAAGGCTGGAATCTTTTGCATAATACATATATCCAATATATTTTTTTATGCTGGAAGAATCAAGTTTTCCCTTCGGAGCAAATGCAGCAATATAAAGTTTTCCTTTTTCAAGACTCTTATGTTGAGAAGCAGATGGTCTCATGAACATTTTGTCCATGAATTCCTGCTGATTTAAGATGATTTTACATAAACCAGTATTTTTGCATATAGATTGATCCAATTTGGCCCAAGTGATTCCCAGACTTTTATCACGTTTAGAGTAATAATCCTGTGCCATAATTAATCTCCTTTCGAATAATCTATCGATTAAATTGTTTGTATGTTCAATATAACATAATTTCCCACGATTTGTAATGATAAAACGTACATATAAGTAACGTCCCTAAAATGAATTTTTAAATTTCACCGACTGCCCTTATCAGCAACTGTATTAAATTTTGAGTGGAAGGTAAGCGGGATTCCAGTGGAATACAGATAATTTGTGCGAGAAAGTTTCAATCAGGTTTCTATGAAAATGAAACTATCAACTGATGAAACAGAAGCCAATCGAAGAGATTGAGAAGTCTTTTGATGCGGTGGACTTCGCTATGATTGAGGAGTTAGGACGTAGCAAATACTTAAGTTCTTTACAGATATACCAGTATGTAGGACTTCGCGGTCTTGCAGTTCAGCGGCAGGGGATTCGTAAGCGTCTGGACAAAATGAAAAAATTGAGACTGATTCGTGAATATGATTTGAAGAGACCTGAAGCAGAAAGAGGTTTGAAAGTATATGATTTGGATTATAAAGGCTATCAGATTGCTTGTCACAGAGGGGTGCGTTTCCATAAAGGCAACAGATATCTTAGCAATATAAAGAAGCAGGAGTTGGATGAATTTGATACATCAGAGGATATCAAGCGGATTCTTGTAGGCAACATGATCTCTCTGGCAACTCTGATGAATGGGGTTTCCTGTGAACGTTTCGGTATTATGGAAACGATGCGTCCACTACAGGAACTTCAAATTACAGACGGATGTATCCTTAGAACGGCTGTAAATATCCAGCTTGATGCAGAATCACTTCTTCTATATGAAGTAGTCAGATCAACTCCGCATGCAATGCAAAAATTGGCAGATAAGGTGAGGCGTTATTACACACTGATCAATGACAGTCATTATCGTGAGAACAACTATTATGGCTATGAAGCAATACCGCAACTTGTTATTTGCGGTGAGAGCTATGAACATTGCGTAAAGATCGATCAGTATCTTCGAAGTAAAGAGCTGATCAGCAAGAGTGACAGTTTGTTATATACAGAGGATCTGTTCTATGTTCATCAGACATTGCAGACATTGTATGAATTGGATGAAATGGGAAATCAAACTTGGTATAGCCTGCCTGAACGTCAGCAGCTTAATGATATGGAAATGAGTGCATAGGGGAGAGTTGGCTCTCCTCGGAAAGGGAAATTTGGAGTTATGAGCATTATAAAAATAGAGACAGCAACGAAAAAATTATCACAGAGCAAACGAGAGGGAGGTGAGGTTTGATGAGTACACCTGTATTATTGAAGAGTTATGGTGGTATTCAGATGGTGGCAATTGAATCCAAACTGATGAGTGAACGTAAAATATTTATTACTGGAGAAATCAACGCAGATAGTGCCATGGATTTTTTAAAACAGATAATGTTTTTGAACCTGGAGGATAATAAAACACCAATCTCAGCGTTTATCAATTCCCCTGGAGGAGAAATTGACAGTGGATTACTTATTTATGATGCGATTGTTGGATCAAAAGCTCCTATCCGCACATTTTGCAGTGGATGTGCCTACAGTATGGGAGAGGTGCTGTTTGCCTGCGGAAAGGAGAGATAGTAGAAAATTTTATTGAGTATATACAAGGAGTAAGTAATAAGATAATATGTTATTACAGAGTTGATGTTGTGAGCAGCAAAGTATCAAGAACTGTATGAAAAAATTAGGGAATGTGGAGACATTCTGTGTTTGATACATCTCTATAGAGAGATGTTTATGGAAGACGAAAGAGAGGATATTTTGTGAAACGGAAATATAAAATTACATTTAATTCCCCGGTGATCTTAAGCTTTGTTGCAGTTTGTTTTGCAT
>CAZYCT010000058.1:0-12495 GCA_964646135.1 uncultured Coprococcus sp.
GACCTCCTGGTCCCAAACCAGGCGCTCTAGCCAAGCTGAGCCACACCCCGTTATTCATTTATGTTACTTCATCAGCAACGAATATTATTCTATCAGAGTTATATGTATTTGTCAACCCTATTTTTATACTTTTCTTTCTATTCACTAATTTTTTTCTACTTTCTCTTGTAAAAGAAAGAGCGCTAAATCTGCGCTCTTCCTTTTTATAAACACAATAGGGGGAATGAAGCCATTTATTAATGAACCATCAATTCCGGCATAGGATTAATTCCTATTGCGATGAAAATTCCGACTACAGTCGCAACGATTGCACAGTATATAATCGCTGGGATTACGTTTGTTCTCAACAATTTACCTTCATTACCCATTGTTCCTGTTGTTGCACAAACAGATACGATATTATTTACACATACCATATTTCCGATTGCTCCACCCATATTCTGAAGGGCAACGATAAGTACCTGTGAAAGTCCTACTAATGTAGCTGTCTCGAACTGCAATGATGCAAACAATGTGTTTGATACTGTACATGAACCTGACATAAAGGCTCCAAGTACACCAATTACTGGCGCTACGATGAAGTATGCACTCTTGAAGATATTAGCAAGTGCTGTAGCCATAATATAAAGCATTGAGCTGTTTACGTTCGTGAATTCGCCTGTGAAGTCAGCTGCAGCTACTGTTGCACCGATTTCTGCACTACATGTGTATCTGTAAAGATTTACCATAGCTACACCAAAGAGCAATGCGATTGCTGCTCCAGTAATCTGGCTGCAAGAAACTTTCAGTGCTGTAATTGCCTCTTCTTTTTTCATCTTATGTAAGAAGATTGTGATAATTGCCACTAAGATGAATGGGAAGATACCTGGGTTCCACAAATATTTGAAATTCCAGTTAATATTTTCAAATCCAAGGATATGATTAATCTTGATCATAAAGAAATCACTTGTTTCACAGTTCAAGATTGGTTTCAGACCAAATACATGTACACGAGATATTACCAATAAAACTCCAATAATAACATATGGTGCCCATGCAAGAACAGGACTCATACCTTTGTCTTTTAATTCTTCCATCTTCCGGTTTGACATCCAAGATGCGTCTCCCCATTCTTCCATTCCATCAAATGTCCAAACTTGTTTTGGCATTAAGATTCCTTTCTTAGCCATGAAGATCAGAACTGGAAGAGAACCGAGGAACGCTGCCATTGTAGTAAGCTCTGGACCTACAAACCATGACATGATGATATAAATCACTGCAATACATCCGCCAGTTGCCAAGCAAAATGGAACTACTGGAAGAGCATCTTTGAAAGACTTGTTCTTTCCAAATACTTTACAGAGAACTGCCACACCAACGATGATGATTGCAAAACCACCAATCATATGAGGAATACAAGACCATCTTGTCAACTGAGCCAAGAAAGTATCTGGACTTCCTCCAAGTGTTTCAACTGCTGAAGAAACTGTGTTGGCTGCTGTAATTGTTGGAATTCCAACTGGACCTGGAACAACAGGTGTCGAGTTATAGATCAAACATACTGTTGCTGCTGCAAGTGGTGGAAATCCGAGACCAATAAGAATTGGTGCTGCAAGTGCTGCTGGTGTACCAAACCCTGCGGCCCCCTCAATAAATCCAGCGAACACATAACCAACGATAACCGCCTGAATACGCGCATCTTTCGTGATTCCTGAGAAGATCTTATTGATTGATGCCATCGCCCCTGACTGCTGTAACACGTTCATCAACAAGATTGCTCCAAAGATGATACATAATGTTTCGAAGGCACTCAAGAATCCCGCGAGAGTCTGAGCTCCGATTTCCAAAACACCCATCTTCCATACAAACGCTGCAATGAGTCCAGCTACCGCCCAGGCAGTTGGAAGCGCCTTTTTTGCAGGCCAATTGAATCCAGCCATCAGGACAATTGTCAGTAAAATTGGTACTGCTGCTATTAGTGCATACATTACATTCACACTCCTTTTCCTTTTAAATTTTTGTCAACTTTACTTTATGTTTGTAGTTTAACAAAGTCCTCAATATTTTTCGATTTACGGAATTTTGTTATGTTTAAAATATGTACAAATCGCCAAGATGTAATACTTTTATTCTAAAAAAACTAGGCAAAAAGCCGAAGCTATTATTTCTAATCAGCTTCGGCCTTTGTCTATTTTCTACGACGCAGCATTCACACGTGCATCTTTTTTCTCCTCTTTGCCAGATACGGTAAGGTACTCTTTATCCAACAGCGCGCGCACTCGCTCGAAATAGCTCATATAGTTGTTGTGCATTCCCTTTTTTACCCAATCTGTAATAATACCAACTAATGCATAAGAATTCAGTTTCGCCATGATTTCTAATTCTTCATCAGAAAGTTTAACGTTTGACTCCATGTAACGAATCTCCAAATTCATCTTCCACAATTCATAGTACAGCTCATGCAAGGTATCAAAAAGGGAATTCTGCCCCATGTACTGAAAACACGCCAGATAGAATTCTCGGTCGCTATAAAGGCATCGACAGACATTTACAAAACTATCGGTCAACTTCGATGGATCATTAAACGAATTAACATTTCGAAGCATATCATCGTAAAAAATCCAATTAACCAATTCATATTTATCTTTAAAATGATAATAAAATGCATTTCTACTTAGCCCACATTGTTCTGTAATATCCTTTACAGAAATCTTCGCTAATGATTTCTCTCTCAATAATGCTTTTATTGCTTTTGCAAACGTCTCTTTTGTAATCCTATTATTCGCCATTTCTCATCATCCATTTCCAGGTCAGGAAAATCTCCTTTCCCCTTTAATTTTCTGTCAATTTCTTCCTAATTATATATTTTAGCAGAAATTTCCAGGTTTTCGATTTACGAAATTCTATTGTGTCTAAAATATGTGCAAATCTTTAAGATGTAAAATTTTTCATTCTCCGACCAACTCCAAAGAGGACCAGCACTCCTCGCGCTGATCCCCTCTTTATATTCCGTTTAAACTGCTTTTTTTGCTTTTTTCTCTTCACTTTTTGGCATATTTCCAGCATCTGGGATTGTCAAATATTCCATGTCTAGCAAACGCTTTACTTTTTCAAAATACCGCAAATAATTGTTATGCATTCCATTCTTTACCCAATCTGTAATGATTCCGACCAATGCATACGAATTCAGTTTTGCCATAAGGTCAAGTTCTTCTTCCGACAACCTAATTCTTGATTCCATATAACGCATCTCCAGATTCATCTTCCACAATTCGTAATATAAGTTATGTAACGTCTCATACAGTGAGTTCTGTCCTACATACTGGAAGCACGCCATATAAAATTCTCTATTATTATAAAGACATCTGCACACATCCGCAAAGCTATGGGTCAATTCTGATGGACTGTTGAAGGAGTTTGCATTTTTTAACATATCATCATAGAACATCCAATTAATCAACTCATACTTATCCCGAAAGTGATAATAAAAAGCATTTCTACTTATGTCACAACGACTCGATATATCCTTCACAGAAATCTTTGTAAGTGGACGTTCCCGCAGCAACTCTTTTAAAGAGTTCGCAAATGTCTCCTTTGTGATTCTGTTATTTGCCATATTCTTATTTCTCGAAGAAATTATAGATTGCTTCTCTGAAAGGTCTATAAAAATCTTTTTCCAGATAAAGCGCGTGTCCTGCTCCGCGGAAAGCATGGAATTCTGAGCCTTCTGGCAATTTTTCCATCATTTCTTCGATTCTGTCCATTCTTGAATAAACATCTCTAGAACCTCTCAAAACGATAGTCTGACATGGAATATGTTCTGGATCAAGCAACCAAGCATCTCCAGCTCCATAAATTTCTCTTGGTCCACCATTTGGTCTTTCCATACAGTCATACTGGAACACATACTGTAAAACAATCGCCGCAACTGGAGCTTCGGTGATTTCATAATCAATTTCTTCATCTGACATAGAAGGATCTACACCTGAACGAAGTTCTACAAATCCAGATTCTTCATGCTGGAACAAACGAGCTGCCACGGCATATTCGAATGGAGCTTTGTCTACATCTACTGGAATCACTGGCATAACACCACCTGTACAAGGAGCCATAAGTGCAAGTTTTTTCACCAATTCTGGTCTCATAATCGTTGCAGTAGAAGTTGTCATTGTTCCCCAAGACCATCCCATTAGGTAAACGCCTTCCTTTGTTCCCTGTGTTTCCTGAATCGTTTCTATTGCTGTGATAATATCTTTTGCAGCGTTCACAGTTGTCGCATCAAATCCGTTTTCATAAGAATCTGAACGTCCATAACCACCGATATCAAGACGCCAGAATGTATATCCCTGACTTGCAAACCATCTTGCCATACTATAATCTTTATAGTTTACGTCAAAAATATGCTGCGTAACTGTCAAACCATGAACAACAAGAATATTTTTCTCTGGGTCTGTCAAATAACTACTGGTTCTTGTCAAAAATAATCCTTTTCCATTATCTTTTCGTACACATGGGATTGTATCAATATTAAACTTCATCGTTTTACCCTCCTGAATGAATTGTATTTTTTATTCAGATTAGCAAAACCGGCGCCACAATTTGCTTTTTCTGTCTTTCTATTTAGATTATACTCATTAATTGTCAGATAACAAAATCAATTTTCCGTATATTAAATATAAAGTATTTCTATTTATTTTTTTAACTAAAAAGCCGGAACCAGGTTCCGGCTTTTCTTTAATCATGATTTAGGGGGGGCAAGCCAACAAAATCGGAGGGATATAGATTTTGCTAACCAATCACAATTTCTCGCAAATTATTCACATCAGCTACAGTGAAGCAAGGGTCAGTGCTTCGCTTATCTGTCTTTCGTGATAACTTGATAATGACACCATAACAACAAAAAACGCTTTTTTCTATTGACGAACCGAAAAATTGTCTCAAAAACACACACTCTGATAGAATTGTTAGATTTTTTTCATATTTTTTGCATTTTTGAATAATGTAAAATGCATATCATCCACAAACAGCCTATAATGTGCTTAGAATATAAAAAGGATGCGTAATACTATGTTTGAAACTACAAAATTTGCTTTTACTTCTTCAAATATCCAGTCATCAGAAAAACAAACGAATTTAATTCCTTTCATCAACTACTCGGTTCCTGCGCCTACGCGCTGTCTGGATATGTTATTGGCAAAATATCATGAACAACATTTTCAGACAGAAGTGATCATGAGTCCATCCATCCAAAGAGATACCGCATACCTAAAGTGTCCACTTTCTCAGGCCACTTTGCTGTGCATCACGGACGGCGGTTTAGTTCCGCTTCACAACCCTGATCGTATCCCATCCACATCTGCCGACAAATTTGGTGTTTATTCTATAAAAGGTATGTTTTCATTGTCCTCTGAACACTACGAAGTTAGCCACCAAGGCTATGATAGTGTTTATATAGAAGAAGATCCTAATCGAATGGTGCCGTTAGATGCCTTGCGAACACTAGAAAGAAAGAACCGTATCAAGAAGATTTATCCTTATTTTCTTTCTACAACTGGAGTAATGATGCCACAAAATAAGAGTAAGCTCGTTGCCACTCAAATTGCACAATATGCAGTGTCGCACGGCATAGACGCTGTACTCATTGTATCTGCCTGTGGAACAAGCACTCGCAGCGGCAGTTTTATCGGCTTAGAGATTGAAAAGCGCGGAATTCCCGTCGTACAGATTACAGCCCTCCCTGCCATCGGCAAGGCCAGTGGTCTCACCCGCATTATAAAAGGACAAAACATCTGTTACCCTTGCGGCAATCCGCACCTACCGCCTGATATGGAATATGCATATCGTGAAAAACTCGTGGCAGATGCGCTCGAACTGTTGACACGATAATAAAAATAGCAAAGACATAAGGAAGGAATCAAATCCTTCCTTATGTCTTTATGTATCATACTGCAGAACACTTTTCACTTGCTCCAACGCAACCTCACACTCTTCCGCAATTTCTTGTACTGTTTTCCCATTTGCATGTAATCTCAATATTTCTAGCGCAAGATATAAGCCCTCATTTTTCCCCTGTGTTCGTCCTTTTTCTACACCTCGCTGTTCAGCGCTTTGTATTAACCAATTATGGTCGCGAATTGCTTTTTCTCTTGCTTCGTACTCCAATCTTTTTTGTTCATCCGCGCTAAGCTTAAACAACATATTAACTGCTTCTTCCATATACTCATCTTCTTTAGCCATAGCACTAAAATCCTCCCGTGTTTTTCCACTAAAGAATTTCAAGCAAATCAGAATAAAGTTCTCTTGTCCCACGCCGCGAAACATTCCACCTGCATTTCTAAATCCATCTGTACTCCTCTAGCTTCTCGCACAAGCAAAACGTCGTTTAGAATAGTTAAAATGTGGACATAAAGCGAACCGAAAATTAAAACAATTGGACCAAAAACATAATCTCGGAATTCGCAAAGAAGAATTATTATTGACATCCAAAATGAAAACCCACATTCTAGAACGTGAAACCATTTTTTATTACACCTAAGCCTCAAAAAAGCGTGGCAATTGTCTGTATTACTGCGTTTTTTTTTGCTTTTGTCTGTAAAATGCGCTTTCGCAAAACAAATTTTGAGCATTTTTTCTTATTTGTACCACTTTTTAACAGTCACAAGTTCTGTTGGTTGTCCTTAAGAGCTTTAAAATATACAATAAGATTAGATAAACTCGAGTGCCTATAGCATATATTTAGGGACACAATTTATTTTAGAAAGGGGAAACATTGCATGAGCAAACGATTACAAATTGATTATGTTCGCGTAAATAAAGTACAGTTTGGCGAAACTACTAGCTTGGTAGACGGCGTATTGACAGTTAACAAAGATGAATTGATTGAGCTTGCACAGAACGAACTTTTTGGCTCTCTCGATATTCAGTTAGCTGTACCTGGCGAAAGTTGCCGTATTTTAGGAATTCACGACGTAATGCAGCCACGCTGTAAGGCAGACGCGCCTGAAACATCTTATCCAGGAATCTGGGGAAAACTCGCACCAGCAGGGGAGGGAAGAACAGTTGCCCTCAAAGGTGTTGTTGTATCTGACCTTTATTACGCAAAATGTAACATCAAATATTATATGGACATGGGAGGAGAATGTGCAAAATATTCTAACTTCTCAAGACATTATCATATTATTCTGGATGCAACACCAGCAGAAGGTGTCAGTGATGCAAGTTATGCAGAAGCATTGAAGCATGCTTCACTTTCTATCAACGTTCATCTTGCGAAACTTGCAATTGACTTAACTCCAGACGAGACGGAAGTATTTGAACGCAAGCCTGTAGATCCAGAGAAGAAACTTCCAAAAGTTGCTTATCTTACCGTTCATATGGCTTCTCATGACACTTGGAATTTCCACGTATATGGACAGAGTGCTCTGAACTTCCTGCCAATCGTACTCCAGCCAACAGAAGTTTTGGATGGTGCCATGATTTGGCGTTATTGGGAACCTAACTATTTCCTTCAGAACGAGTTGTATATTAAAGAACTTATGAACCGTCATGGAAAAGATATCGAATTCGTTGGTATGGTATTCACAAACAACGTTATGAAGGTTGACGGAAAAGATACCATGGGCATGATTGCTGCAACGATTTGTAAAGAAACATTAGGCGCTGACTGTGTCATCGTTAATAAATCTGGTATGGGACATTGCCAGTTAGATGAGGCCCTTGCTTTCAACTGGTGTGAAAAGATGGGTATGCCAGCAGTCATGAATCTTTCTGCTGTATCGAACGATAAACCTGGCGATATGCTCGTTATTTCTGACCCTAGAATTGATGCTTGTATCAACAGTGGTCGTAACTATGACCTTCACCATCCAAAGGTTGACCGCGTAATTGGACGTGAAACAAACGTACCTAGCTTGGCTGGCGTTAATGTTGATGGCCCATTTGTTCACACTACAAACTTTGCATATCAGGGAATCTGGTCACAGCTTGGAGACTGTTATGTCACAACCGATGATGATCTTCCACCAGTACCAGAAACCACTGGGAAGGAGGCATAATCATGGCAGATAAAATTAGAGTTATTCATTATATTAACCAGTTCTATGCCGGTCTCGGCGGAGAGGACACTGCAAGTATTGGTACTTCTGTAAGAGAAGAGCCTGTTGGTCCTGGTTTACAGTTAGCAAAAGAACTCGGTGACGATTACCAGATTGTCGCAACCATCATCTGTGGTGACAACCATATCGCAGAAAATATTGAAATGGTTACGGATGAATTTATCGAAATCATTAAAAAATACGAAGGACAGTTATTCATTGCTGGTCCTGGTATGAATGCCGGACGTTATGGTGTCGGTTGTGGTGCTGCTACAGCTGTTGTTACAGAAAAATTGAAAATTCCTGCAGTAACTGCTCTTTACGCAGAAAATCCTGGTACTGACCTTTATAAAGACAGATGTTATATCTTACAGACAGATAACCGTGCAAACCGTATGCGTTTCTTCATCAAAGACGTTGCAAAATTTGCAAAACGTTTGGTCGAAGGTGACTTTATCGGTGATGGAAAGAAAGAAGGATATCATGGTTCAGGTCCAGCCGTTGATATTGATTATACAATCCCTGCCTGCAAGCGTGGCCTTGATATGCTTCTTAAGAAGTATTATAAACAGAATTTCTATACAGAAGTTAAGATGCCGAACCACGAAGATATTCCGCTTCCAATTCTTCACAAACCATTGAATGAAATCAAAGTAGCTGTGGTTACTGACGGTGGTCTTGTTCCAGCTGGAAACCCAGATAAGATGGTGGTTACAAACTCAACAACTTACAATCGCTATACGTTCGGCGATGTGGAGCGTTTGGATGCCAAAGATTACGAAGTTCGTCATCAGGGTTATAACAATGCATTCGTATTAGAAGATCCAAACCGTCTCGTTCCAATCGACGCACTGGAAGCATTGAAGAAGGAAGGTAAGATTGGTGAAGTTTTCCATTCTTACTACACAACAGCCGGCGTTATGACTCCTATGGACAGAGGCAAAAAATTCGGTGAAGGAATTGCCAAAGACCTTCTCGAAAATGGTGTTGACGGTGTTATCCTCACCTCTACTTGAGGTACTTCCTCACGCTGCGGTGCAGTAATGACAAAAGAAATTGAACGTGCTGGTATTCCAATCATTCACGTTACAAACTTGATCAACATTTCTGAAGGTATCGGTTCTCATCGAATCATGCGTGGAAACAGCGTTCTCCATGTATTTGGTAACCCTTCTCTTCCAGCAGCTTCTGAGTTTGCATACAGAAAGAATCTGTGTGAAACAGCAATCAACATGCTCGCAGAAGCACCTGAAGAAGGCTCTAACAGCTTGATCCGTATACCATAAAACATAATAAAGATTACAGATCACCTTTCTCCCCTGCCTCTCAGCTCTTTGAGAGGCAGGGGAATTCTCTTTATTCTACATAAAGCATAATTTTTGTCAGATATTCTTTTTCATCTCCAGTTGAAAGGTAATCATTCACCGCGAATTCATAGGAATCAGAAACGATGTCCCACTGATGTTTCTCGCAGTAATCCAATATTCTTTCGTAGGATATTCCTATAGAACTGTATTCCCCGGTGTGGTAAGTACTCACGCACATGCCTTGCGGCAATTCAATCACCTCATCCACGTCCGAAGTTTTTTCAATAGGCAAAAATGCAAATGACGCTTCTGTGTATCTCTTCATTCGAATTTTCTCCAACGGCACGATTGCCCCGCTCTGGAAGAAAATTGGCAATTGTTCCTGGAATGATCTCACAAAACATTCTTTTGTGGCAATGCTGACGTCTTCTAGGGAATATGGTTCTTGCACTTTCCGGAGCAAGAGATATTGTGTCTTCACCTTTTCTATTGTCACCACATCGCTGTCCTCCCGAATAGACACTGCATGCTCCAGCTGTTGACAGCGGTGCTCGACACGGCTTTTAATCATCTGCAACGCTTCCATCTGTTGCTCAATTGCAAGCAATTGTCTGCGCAGCACAACGATGGAATTTTCAAGTGTGTAACTTTGCATGTGCGTCTTAATCTCTTCCAACGAAAATCCAATTCTTTTCATAATGCAAATGGTATCAAGCTCATCTAACTGTTTTGCACTGTAATAGCGATATCCATTCTCCGAATCCACATATGCTGGACAAAAAAGTCCTATTTTATCATAAAAAATCAGTGTCTGCCGCGAGATGTTCTGCTGCCGCGAAAGTTCTCCTATGGAAAATAAATTTTTCATTCTATCCCTCTTGACTGTATAGTTACTATATAGTTTAGAATTGTACCATGAAATTTTGGAACTAACAAGGAGGCTTTTTCATTGAAATATTCGTTCAGAAAATATTGGAATAAACTTATCGACGGGATTACCGTCAAACAAGTGCTGGTGATTATGCTGGGAGCTATGATCTGTTCCTTTGGCATCCACAATATCCATCAGCGCACGAACATAACGGAAGGCGGTGTAATCGGCTTAATGCTGCTAGTTGAACACTGGCTCAAAATATCGCCCGCCTACATTACACCTGTGTTTGACATCACATGTTATCTTCTCGCATACAAGTTTTTAGGCGGCGACTTCATCAAAATATCTTTTATTTCCACTATGTTTATCTCTGCTTTTTATAAAGTGTGGGAAGCCTTTCCGCCAATGCTCCCTGACCTTTCTTCTCATCCTCTGGCTGCCGCAATTTGCGGCGGACTTTTTGTTGGTATCGGCGTTGGACTCATTATAAGGCAAGGTGGTTCCAGTGGTGGGGACGATGCCCTTGCACTGACCATTTCCCATACGCTTCACTGGAAACTGGCACGAGCATACTTATTTACAGATATCACCGTGCTACTTTTATCACTTTCGTATATTCCAGTTTCTCGCATCATTTTTTCTTTGATAACAGTTACCATCTCATCCTATCTCATCGACTGGATCAAAGACTACAAGATTACCTCACCAGAAACATGTACGCCAACCCATAATAAACAACAATAAAAGAGTACAAAAAAAGCACCTCACGGTGCTTTTTAGACAGCAAGATAACTCTTTCATCACTCAATTTCAACATTTTTTCCATACAACATAGGGAAACGTCTCCGATCTGCTTTGCGATACACGCACATCACCGCAAGCAGCGCTGTACCTAACACAAACACCACAAGCCAGCCCTCACGAAACGACTGCCACACTATCACCTTTCCAACAATCGTACTTCCAAAAGAAGACGAAAGCGTCGTAAAAACGCTCAAAAGGGTCACAAATCTTCCTCTATGCGAAATCGGAATCCGCTTCGATGTATAAGGGCTATTTCCAAGTGTATGCAACACCTCTCCCAGCGTAAAAACAACCATCGAAATCACGTACAAAAACAGCTGCTTTTGATAAAAGAAAATGGAGCATAATCCCACAACTTCCAGTAACACACCTGCCATCATTCTCTCGTAATCTCGCCACTTAAGTGTAAGCTGTGTCAGAATTGGTGTGAAGACGATCACAACAATCCCGTTAATACTAGTCAGCATCCCATAAAATACAGCTCCCTGCGTCAAAAAGACTTCATCCATTTGTATTGGAAGCAAATAGCCAAACTGAGCATAAATCATATTATAAATGCAACTCGTAAAAATAAACACGAACATAATCTTCCGCATCTTTAAAATTTTCCACAACGATCCCTCTGTCCTGGTTTCATATGTATTTTCATTTTTTGCTTTTTCAATCTCAGTCGGAACAAAATGATAAATCAAAATAGTAGACGACAGAACTGCAAGCCCTGCTATCAAAAAGGATAGCCACAAGTAATTATTAAAAAGTAATCCGCCAAGTGTAGGCGCAAAAACCACCCCCAAATTATTTGCCAGATACTCTAAGGAGTATGCCTTTTCTCGTTCCTCGCTGGTCGTCAGCTCCGCAATCAGCGCATCATAAGATGCCCATTCCATACTCTGGAAAAGGGAGCCCACACAGTAGAGGCAAAGACTTCCAAAAGTGAACGGCAAAATTGCTGTCATCACGTACAGTGCCACTGATATCAGGTCGAACACAATAATAATATTGCGCTTATTGTATTTATCTGTCAATTTTCCGCTGAACATGGCAAACGGAATTTTCACCATACCAAAAATCAAAAAACATAATGCCACCTGCTCCGCATCAAATCCCAGTTTACTCTTTAAAATCAATGTGAGCATTGGCCATACCAATGATCCCATCGCTGTCACAAATCTGCCAAAGCATAAGACATAAACTTCCTTTTTCAATCCTCCATACATTCGGAATATGCGCCCCATCTTCTTTCTTCCTTTCTCACATCAACTTTCCCCTATTCTAGCACTTCCTGTAGACTAGCACAACACAAAACACGGGAAGAACCACCCTACGGCAATTCTCCCCGGCGGACGAAACTTCTATTTTTCCTTCTTTCGGCCGCTACACTACTTCCCCCCCGGCGGACGAATCTTCCTTTTTCCCTTCTTTCATCCGCCGCACTACT
>CAZYCT010000059.1:0-2285 GCA_964646135.1 uncultured Coprococcus sp.
TTTGTGCCATAATAACAAAAAAAGGCAAGGAGGGCGCAAATGGAGCCAATAGTACTGCTAGAGTCTTAAGTGTCTCTTTATCAATTCCGCCCTCTTTCTTTGCAACTTCCTGCAATTTGTTTGTATTTTCCATAAATGCAGAAATTACTGTATTGAGGCTGAAGCTTTCCAAACGTGTTGTCACATCATATGTTAATTTATGGCGAAGCTTGATCATTTCTTTAGTCGCTTCGATGTTTGCATCCTTGCTGTCCTGAAGCAAATTCCATACTTTCTTGAGGAATCTGTAAACGCCATCAATTCCACGGTCATCCCACTCAGCATCAAGTTCTGGTGGTCCCACGAACAATTCATACATTCTGAGTGAATCGCATCCATAATCTCTTACAAGATCATCTGGCGATACTACATTGCCTTTCGATTTACTCATCTTGATTCCATTCTTACCAGTGATCATTCCCTGATTAAACAATTTCACAAATGGCTCATCAAAATCAATCACACCAATATCATGTAAGAATTTTGTATAGAAACGAGAATATAATAAGTGAAGTACCGCATGTTCTACTCCACCGATATACATATCTACTGGAAGCATTTTATCTGCTTTTTCTTTTGACACTAATTCTTCGTTATTCTTATTATCCACATAACGCAAGAAATACCATGAAGATCCTGCCCACTGAGGCATCGTGTTAGTTTCACGCTTCGCTGGTTTTCCACATACTGGACAAGTTGTATTTACCCAGCTTTCAATTCCTGCAAGTGGAGATTCTCCAGTGCCTGTAGGTTCGTAAGATTCTACTTCAGGAAGTGTAAGTGGCAACTGGTCTTCTGGCACAGGTACGCAGCCACAATCTGGACAATGAACGATCGGAATCGGTTCTCCCCAATATCTCTGACGAGAGAATACCCAGTCACGCAGTTTAAAGTTCACTGTTGCTCGTCCAATTCCTCTTTCTTCAATAATATGTGGTGCTTCCTTTTTGAGAACTGCGGATTCCATTCCGTTCCATTCTCCAGAATTTACCATTGTTCCCACTGCATCGGTATATGCTTCTGTCATATTTTCAATGATTTGTCCATCTTTTGCAATAACCTGAATAATCGGAATATTAAACTTCGTAGCAAATTCAAAGTCTCTGTCATCATGGGCTGGCACACACATAATTGCACCTGTTCCATAATCAGCAAGTACATAATCCGAAAGCCAGATTGGTGTCTTTGCTCCATTCAATGGATTGATTGCGTATGATCCGGTAAATACACCTGTCTTTTCTTTGTCTTGAAGTCTATCAACATTTGATTTCATTGAAGCTTCGTAAATGTATTTTTCTACAGCTTCTCTTGTCTCATCTGTAGCCAAAGATGCAGCAAGTGCATGTTCTGGCGCAAGTACCATAAATGTTGCGCCGTAAAGTGTATCTGGTCGTGTTGTGTAAACTGTGATTTTCTCTTCTCTTCCTTCTACTGGGAAATCTACTTCTGCACCATATGATTTACCAATCCAGTCTGCCTGCATCTTTTTAACTTTTTCTGGCCAATCCAATTTATCAAGATCATTCAAAAGACGATCTGCATATTTGGTGATACGAAGCATCCACTGGCGAAGATTTTTCTTCGTCACTTCTGCACCACAACGCTCACATTTTCCATTTACTACTTCTTCATTTGCAAGACCTGTCTTACATGAAGGGCACCAGTTGATTGGAAATTCTTTTTCATATGCCAAACCTTCTTTGAACATTTTCACAAAGATCCACTGTGTCCATTTGTAGAAATTCGGATCGGTTGTATTTACTTCCATATCCCAGTCATACAATGCTGCGATTTCATTAATCTGTCTTTTAATATTTTCGATGTTTGATGCAGTAGAAATTGCTGGATGAACACCCATTTTAATCGCATAATTCTCTGCTGGAAGTCCAAACGCATCCCATCCCATTGGATGAACGATATAGTGTCCCTGCAACAATTTATAGCGGCTCCACACATCTGAGATTACATAGCCTCTCCAATGGCCTACATGAAGTCCATTTCCTGATGGATATGGGAACATATCCAAACAATAGTATTTTGGTTTTTCTGTCCCATCTGCATTACATTTTGGATTAACTGGGCTCTTTTCCCATTTTTCTTTCCATTTTTTTTCAATAGCCTTATGATTATAAGGTGCTGACATGTTTTCTTCCTCCTTTTATCTTTACATCATTTTGCTCACGTAACCTTCGCCTCGGATTGTGTGCACCTCACATACAATCCTAAAAACGGATTGTGTGCACCTC
>CAZYCT010000059.1:2385-4400 GCA_964646135.1 uncultured Coprococcus sp.
CGGATTGTGTGCACCTCACATACAATCCTAAAAACGGATTGTGTGCACCTCGTCTCTGCTTCGCTTCGACTCGGTCGCGGGCAGCTTGCCTATGGAAGAATAAAAAAATAATATTTTTTATGCAAGCATTAAATATTATTTTTTTATTCTTCCGCACACAATCCTTGCCTTCGCGAAAAAAAAGCCTTCGCCTCTAATGAAAGAGACGAAGGACTAACTTCGTGGTACCACTCTTCTTCATTGCTCCGCAAGTGGGCAATGCACTCAAGATTCTATAACGGGAATACCCGCTTCTGATTACTTCTTATTTCACCAGAAGAACTCAAAGGTGAGTTCAGAGTGTCCGAATACTGTCTCGCACCAACCGACAGTTCTCTGAAAAACATTAAGCTCTTACTATTCCTTATCAATGTCTTTTACATATACTTTTATATTATATGAAGAAATGCAAACTGAGTCAAGGGGAAATTAAATCTTTCCACCTACAACCTTAACCAAAATATACCACTTCTTCTTCCGGTTTTTCTGCCTTTTCCATGTTAAGCAAATACAAAATCGGTTGCTTTGGTGCAAACATTTTCGGTGATTCGTAGGCAAAACGAACCTTAACCTTTGTCCATCCACGCTGTTCAAATGTCACACCTTTTTGCATCTTAGTTGGATATCCGTAAAATTCCACGTCTTCCGCACAGCAAGCCATAATCTGGCGCCCTGGTATAAACATTGTTTCCGGCATTCCTTTCGGTCTAAAAGCCTGTGCCAGAAAGACGATTTCCTTATTAAGATATCTATCTGGATTCTCATATGCATCTACATACCAAATTCCATAATCCATATCAGCAATTTCAATCACATCGGCTTTTACGTCATACGGAAGATCCTCTGCTGTCATAGGTATAATCTCGCCTTCTGGATTTTCAAACAAAATATCCGCAACAGGATTTTGAATTTTGATTGAGCGACGGAAAGTTGCTCGATCCACATCTTCACCACATCGATTCACCACAATCAGTTCCGATTCAACCAACTGGTTCATCAAAAGATTGCGCATATTCTTAAAATACATTTCAAGCGTCTCACCGTTTACTGTAGAATATACACCTTGAATTTCCCAATCTTCTGGAAGTTTCATATCCAAAACCATCTGGAGATCCCACATACCATTGTACTCAATAATCACTTGGGAAGGATGGTAAATCTTCTCGCAGTTGGTCAAAAATGTATAATTCAACTTTTCCTCTTCCTCAATATCGAACAGGAACATTGCATTTTCATCAAGATATTCTTCAGAAAACTCTACTTCACCTTCCTCACACCGAATCAACAATGTTGGACCATCAATAATCCAATCCTGCTTCATCAATGTATCTTTAATAAACGTAGTTTTCCCACTTTCCAAAAATCCAGTGCATACATACACAGGTGTTACCATAATATTTCCCCCTAAATATGGAATAATTTCTTTAATTCATCTTCTTTCAAATCTGTTCCAATTACGCAAAGACGTCCTGTATAATCAGCCTGTCCTTCACGCATTTCATATTCTCCCGGAACCATATCAAACTGTTTCCAGCTACCTCCTGCCATTTGAATGATTCCTTTTGCACGAAGAATAATTCCATATTCTTCTGTCTCAGATAAAGTTTTCAAAATATTTGTCAACTCTTCATCTGTATACTTATGTGCTGTTTCTTTACCCCAGCTTGTAAATACCTCATCTGCATGGTGATGATGGTCATGGCAACCGCATGTGCACTCTTCTCCATGTTCATGGTGGTGATGTTCGTGGTCATGGCAACCGCATGTGCACTCTTCTCCATGCTCATGATGGTGATGTTCATGGTCGTGGCAACCACATGTACACTCTTCTCCATGTTCATGATGGTGATGTTCGTGGTCATGGCAACCGCATGTACACTCTTCTCCATGTTCATGATGGTGATGTTCATGGTCATGGCAGCCGCATGTGCACTCTTCTCCATGCTCATGATGGTGATGTTCATGGTCGTGGCAAC
>CAZYCT010000059.1:4500-12413 GCA_964646135.1 uncultured Coprococcus sp.
GCTCATGATGGTGATGTTCATGGTCGTGGCAACCACATGTACACTCTTCTCCATGCTCATGATGGTGATGTTCGTGGTCATGGCAGCCACATGTGCACTCTTCTCCATGCTCATGATGATGACAAATCAGTTCTTCAATTTCATCATTCTTTCCAAATGCTCTCTCCAATGCCTCTTTTCCAATGGCATCCCATGGCGTTGTAATAATGGTTGCATGTTCATTCTTTTCTCTAAGCAAATGAACACAATTTTCTATTTCTTCATCTTTCATCAACTGCGTACGGCTAACTACAATAGTAGAAGCATTTTCTACTTGATTATTATAAAACTCACCAAAATTTTTCATATACATTTTAGCGCGCTTGCCATCTACCACTGCAACTTTAGCATCAACCGAAATTCCTGTTTCTTCCGCAATTCCTTCTATTGCACGTGCAACGTCTGAAAGCTTTCCTACACCAGATGGTTCGATAATGATACGATCTGGATGGTACTGGTTCAGTACTTCTTTCAATGCCTTGCTGAAATCACCGACCAATGTACAACAGATACAACCTGAATTCATCTCTGTTATCTCAATTCCTGCATCTTTCAAAAATCCACCATCTATTCCAATTTCTCCAAATTCATTTTCAATAAGGACAATTTGTTCTCCCTGGAAAATCTCCTCAATCAATTTCTTAATGAATGTCGTTTTTCCTGCGCCTAAAAATCCCGAGATAATATTTACTTTCGTCATGTTTTTCTTTCCTTTCTATTCCGTATTGTCCCCTGCCTACTGACGCTATACTACCACAATTCAAAAAAAGATGCAAATAAATAGGTTGTTTCTCTTTTCCGATTAGTGTATAATAAACATATGGAAATAAGTACCTCTTTCGTACTTAATAAGCGAACAAAGGAGACTAGTAATATGGTAAATTTATTAATCGGACAAAAGGGTAGTGGAAAAACACAGAGAATGATCGAGAAGGCAAATGAAATTGTCAAAGGCTGTGACGGAAACGTATTCTTCATCAAAAAAAGCCATCGTGATACATATAGCTTATCATTTAACGTAAGAGTAATCTGCATGGACGATTACGAATCCATCTGTTCACCAGAGAAATTTGTTGGTTTCATTTTCGGTATGACAAGCGCTGATCACGATATTGAAGCAATCTTCATCGACGGCATTTGCAAATATTCTGGAATCAATATGGAAAATCTTCCATGTATTGTAAAACATTTGAATGCAGTAGCCGCTGCATGCAACATCGATTTCTACGTAAGCCTTAGCGCAACAGAAGAGGAAGTAGCTGGTATTGAGAATGTTAACGTTCTCGCATAATTGAACGCTGGTATTACACGAGAGGGTGTCACAACAATGTGACACCCTTTTTATTTCACACTTTCATAGTCTACAATATTCATACACAAAAAGGTACGGAACAGCTCCGCACCTTTTGCTTTCTATCTTACCGATAATACAGTATTTACTTTTTCTCCAGCTTTATATTCCATTCTTATGCTGTCTCCAACATCATACTTGATAATGTCAATATAGTCTACAACTGAAACATCGAAAATTTCGTCCGACTCATCCAACATAATATAATAATGAGAATTACCTCCCACAACACCTTGCGCAATCTTTGTTATAATACCTTGGATTTCTTCAACTTCCCGCGTATCTTCAACTTCTTGCTTTATTCCATTTGTCAATAGTAATTCATTGTATTCTTCTTCACACTGACTCACTGTGTCTCCGATGGCAACCAACTGATATTTCTGAACATTTACCATAGCATACTTTTTCACCAGTCCAGCATCGTCTTTTAGTGCTATGAAGTAGGTTGGCTCTCCAGAAATATTAAGCAAAAGAGGAAATGTTGCTTTGTAGTGCAGATTCTGTACCTGTCCTTCTGCCGAATCCATCGCAGAATCTTCAATTGCACCCTCTACACTGTAATATTTGGTTTCCATAGTTCTTTGGTTCATCAGAACAAATCCTACATTGGACTGGTCACTGTTCACAGAAGTCACACCTGTATACACCCACACATCATCATCAATCGCCAGATAATTATATCCATTTGTAGTGACGAGACAATCTTTCTGAGAGAGTACGCTGTTGATAAATCCATGTTTTAGACTTCCATAGTAATCATAAAGTTCAATCAGCAAGTTGGCTGAATATGCATGATCTATCCACTGTGGAACATCTTCAATCGCATAATCTACCATCTCTCCAGTAACTGCGTTACACAGCACCACGCGTCCCACTGTCTTTCCACCAAAAAGTCCAATATTATATTTTAGAACTGGCGCTACCCAGTATGGAACACCATCCTCATCAATCTCGAAGCTCAGTGTATCGAAAATATAACCCGGATATGCAAAACGAAGATGTCTGTAAATATTTCTTCCAAAGTGTTCACTTGTTGAATATTTCATTCCTTCATCCAGTTTTACTAACGTTGTTGTCTGAGTTGCCATGTCAATCATGATATACGCTGGAAGCCCTTCTGAGCGATTCGTAAACCACTTGACAATATTTGCATATCGAACCGGCGACACGCGAACTGGCTTATCTTGGTAATTAATCTGACTGTAAAGATTATCTACCTCAAATTGGGACACCATATCTGACATACTCCCCATCTTACGTTCACCAAGAATTTCTGCTGAATCTTTATCCAAAATCGGAATCTGATCAAATGACAATTCTTCAATGTCTTTTGCAAATTCCCCTTCTTCAACCTTCAGAAGATTTTGATATTTCTTGGCATTCACGATCGGCGAAGACAAGACTGTCCCAATTATAAATACCGCTAAAAGCACCACAAATGCACCTGCAATTACTTTCATTAGCTTCGATTCATGCAGAATATATCTGTCAAATCTATTCTTCAACGCATACATGACACCAAGCATTGCCACCAAAAACAGTACAAAGTACCAAACATCTACGGAATGAATATTTATCGCTGGAAGTGCAATATAATAATAGATGCCCGCTATTAGCAGCACTGCCAAACTTCCAATTAACTTACTTTTTTTATTCATTTTATTTTTCCTTCATTTCAAGTGTTAAAAGAGCCGAGGCAAATCCTCGGCTCTGATGCAATTTCTTATTCTTCCTCTGCACGCGCCTTAATTTCTTTTTCCTGAACATCAGCTGGAGCCTGTTCATAACGTGCAAATTCATATTCATATGTTCCGCGTCCACCTGTCATAGAGCGAAGTGTTGTACAATATCCAAACAATCCTGTCATAGGAATATCTGCTGTAACAATCTGATATCCGCCAGCAACTGGATCCATTCCAAGAACTCGTCCACGACGTTTGTTAAGATCTCCCATTACATCTCCAGTGTAGTCATCTGGAACTTTTACCTTAACTGTCGCGATTGGTTCTAAGAGTACAGGACCAGCTTCCATAAATCCCTTCTTGAATGCCTGGATTGTCGCTGTCTTAAACGCCATTTCTGATGAGTCTACTGGATGATAAGAGCCATCATATAAGACTGCCTTCACACCTACTACTGGATAACCTGCTACTGGTCCTCTGAGAACAGATTCCTGAAGACCTTTTTCAACTGCTGGGAAGTAATTCTTTGGAACTGCTCCACCCACAACTTCTTCTTCAAATACATAAGGTGTCTCCAAATCGCCTGATGGTTCGAAGCGCATCTTTACATGTCCATACTGACCATGTCCACCTGATTGTTTCTTGTACTTTGTATCTACATCTGAATTCTTGCGAATCGTTTCACGGAACGCAACTCTTGGTTCTTCCAAAGCAATCTTTACTTTATAACGTTCTTCTAATTTACTAACTATGATATCGAGGTGCTGATCGCCCATACCATAAATCAGAGACTGACGATTTTCACTGTCATTTACCACTTTCAATGTAACATCTTCAGCCATCATCTTAGCAAGTGCCTGCGAAACCTTATCTTCATCACCTTTATTAGGTACAACATACTTCATATATGTATATGGTTTCGAATACTCTGTCTTTGCATATGTGATAGGCGTTCCTTTTGTAGAGAGCGTATCTCCTGTCTTCACATCGCCAAGTTTTGCAATTGTTCCGATATCTCCCGCAAAAAGCTCTGGAACTTCCTCTGGTTTATTTCCAGACAATGTGTAGATTTTTCCGAGCTTAAATTCTGTATCATTATCTGCATTGAAAAGCACATCGTCTCCTTTCAATACACCGGAGCAAACTTTTACGAACGAATATTTACCGATGAATGGGTCAACCATTGTCTTAAACACATATGCTGATTTCTGTTTTGCGAAATCATAATTTGCTTCGAAAATTGCATTGGTCTTTCGATTGATTCCGTTACATTCACTGTACTCTGGACTTGGGAAGAAACGTACAATATCAGAAAGCAGGTTAGACACACCCTGAGCCAACGTATTGGAACCCATTGCAACTGGTACGATATCTCCGTTCATAACTTCTGTTCTCATCGCAGAACGAATCTCCTCTACAGAGAATTCATCTCCTTCAAAATAACGTTCCATGAATGCTTCACTTGTCTCTGCTACAGCTTCCAATAATTTTTCACGATAAAGCTGAAGATTGGCCTTTGAGTATTCAGGAATATCACACTCTATCTTCTCTCCAATACCTGTATATCTTCGTGCAGCATTCTTAATGACATTCACATAACCAACTAACTTCTCATTCTCTCGAATCGGTGCAAAATGTGGTGCAATCACTTTACCGTAACGTTCTGTTAATTCTGTTACAACTTGACGGAAACTTGCATCATCAACGTCCATTTCTGTCACATAGATCATACGTGGAAGGTTGTATTTATCACATAATTCCCAAGCTTTTTCTGTTCCCACCTGCACACCGGCTTTACCAGAAACAACGATTACAGCTGCATCCGCTACACTTACTGCCTCTTCAACTTCTCCTACAAAATCAAAGAATCCAGGAGTATCGAGGATATTAATCTTTGCCTTTTCCCATTCAATTGGAATAAGACTTGTGCTGATTGAAAACTGTCTCTTCTGTTCCTCTTTATCAAAATCACTGATTGTACTTCCAGCGCTAATACTTCCAAGGCGAGTTGTTGCTCCTGAAATATATGCCATTGCCTCTGCAAGACTTGTCTTTCCGCTTCCTCCATGTCCCAAAAGGACAACGTTTCTAATCTCGTCTGTTCTGTAAACTTTCATGTGTCTGCCTCCTTAGTGTCTAAAATATCATGTGTTTATTGTACTAAATTTTCTATCAATTTACAACTCTTTTATTGATTTTTGACAACAAATTGGATTTTTCCAATCACTTTTCAGTGCTTTTTCCCGTTTCCACTTTTTCACTTTAAAGCATCAATTCGTTGACAGATTCTTTATTATCATTTAAAATAACGTTATTAACAAATCAGAAACGAAAGGACAGACCTTTATGAAATACAATAAAATCGGCTTCATCGGACTTGGTCTTATCGGTGGCTCCATCGCCAAAGCAATTCGTCAGTACTACCCTGACTGCGAAATTGTTGCTTTCGATAAAAGCAGAGAAACATTGGCACTGGCCACTCAAGAATCAGTGATTCACGTAGCCTGCACCTCAATTGATGATAATTTTCAGAAATGTGATTATATATTTTTCTGCGCACCTGTCGCATTTAACACTGCATATTTAAAGCAGATGACGCCATATCTGCACGACGATCTAATTCTCACAGATGTGGGCAGTGTCAAAACACCCATCCACGAAGAAATTATACGTCTTGGATTTGAAAAATATTTTATCGGCGGGCATCCAATGGCTGGTTCAGAGAAAAGTGGCTTCGTCAATTCCAAAGCTCTTTTGATTGAGAATGCCTACTACATTCTCACTCCATCCGCTTTAGTCTCCAAGGAACAGGTAAATGAATTGCAGCATTTTATAGACTCTCTTCATGCCCTTCCTTTGATATTAGATTACCAAAAGCATGATTTTGTCACTGGAACCATCAGCCACCTCCCTCATATTATCGCCGCATCACTTGTCAATTTTGTAAAAGACACAGATACCGACGATGAATTGATGAAACTTTTAGCTGCCGGCGGTTTCAAGGATATTACGAGAATCGCCTCGTCTTCTCCAACAATGTGGCAGCATATCTGTGCACAGAACAAAGATAATATTTCTCGCATACTGGAAAACTACATTGAAACCTTAAAAAAGGCAAAAGACTTTGTCGAGCAAGAAGAAGATCAACAGATTTATGATATGTTTGAACACTCTAGAAATTATCGCAATTCAATGCCCGATAGTTCTGCAGGCCCAATAAAAAAGGCATTTTGCATCTACTGCGATATTCTAGATGAATCTGGGGCAATTGCCACAATCGCCACTATTCTTGCCGCAAATGCCATCAATATAAAAAACATTGGTATTATTCATAACCGCGAATTTGAAGAAGGTGTTCTCCGCATTGAGTTTTACCATGAACAAGCCTGTGAGCGTGCTGTTGCACTTCTGCAAAAGCATCGTTACATTATATATGAACACTAGAATATTTACGTGAGGTATTCAATATGAAAATAACAAACACTCATCATCTGCGCGGTGAAATCGAAGTGCCCGGTGATAAATCGATTTCTCATCGTTCCATCATGTTCGGTTCATTGGCAAAAGGAACAACAGAAATCTCTCATTTTCTTCAAGGCGCAGATTGTCTGTCTACAATCGCCTGTTTTGGAGCAATGGGCGTCGAAATAGAAAACACAGATCAAAAAATATTCGTGCACGGCAAAGGACTTCATGGTCTGTCAGCTCCCTCTGCAATTTTGAACGTTGGAAACAGTGGAACGACAACTCGTCTGATCTCTGGAATTTTAGCAGGACAACCCTTTCCTTCCATACTTTCAGGGGATGATTCACTTAATTCCCGCCCTATGAAGCGTATTATGGAACCACTAAAGCTAATGGGTGCAGATATAGAAAGTAAAGAACATAACGGCTGTGCTCCGCTTATCATCAATTCTCATTTGCGTAGCGCTCAGACTCCTTCACTGAAAGCAATCCACTATCATTCAAATGTGGCTTCTGCGCAGGTGAAATCCGCCATTTTATTAGCTGGACTTTATGCCGATGGTCTGACCCAAGTCACGGAACCTACACTGTCGAGAAATCACACCGAACTTATGTTAAATGGATTCGGTGCACAGGTAACGACGGAGCTTCATTCTGACCTCAGTGCAACGATTTCTATTAAACCTTGTGAAGAATTGTTTGCTCAAAAAATCAGCGTTCCCGGTGATATTTCTTCTGCCGCTTATTTCATTGCCGCTGGGCTTCTTGTCCCTGACTCAGAAATTCTGATTAAAAATGTTGGCATCAATCCTACGCGAGCCGGAATTCTGACTGTCTGCAAGGCAATGGGCGCAGATATTACTTATTTGAATGAACGCGCTGATAGTGGAGAACCGACCGCCGACCTCCTCGTCAAGACAAGTTCCCTTCACGGGACCACCATCGACGGTTCCATCATTCCAACACTCATTGATGAGATTCCAATGATTGCAGTTATGGCTGCATTTGCGAAAGGAACTACCATCATCAAAGATGCCGCCGAGCTAAAAGTAAAAGAAACGGATCGCATCAAGACCACCTGTGAAGGTCTCCTAGCTATGGGAGTGGACGTCACTCCTACTAATGACGGTATGATCATAAATGGTGGGCCTCCTGTGCATGGTGCTTCTATTGACAGTTATCTTGATCATCGAATTGCAATGGCTTTCGCCATCGCAGGACTTGCTGCTGATGGTGAAACCCACATCAAAAACAGCCAATGCGTTGATGTATCCTATCCAGGATTTTTCGAAACAATCCATCAACTTTGCCCATAAATTAACAGGCTGTTTCAATCTTTCTGGAAGAATAGATATTTTGTGAATAGGCGTAAGTCA
>CAZYCT010000060.1:0-12312 GCA_964646135.1 uncultured Coprococcus sp.
GAACCATAAATCCCTTTGAAATCTCACCAATTACCTTGCCTTCAACTTTTACATTAGCTTCTGTGACTCTTTGAATTACAAATTTCATTTTACTAATCCTTTCTATTTGCACTACAGCATATATTTTAGCATTTTCTAAAGAACTGAGCAATTGTTTTAGTAAAATATGACAACTTTTTACTTGTATTAAATTTGTAAATAAGGTAACATAATATTCGTTCAATGAAATCAAAACTGAGGAGAGATAACATATGAAATTACAACAATTACTTAGTTTTACGCGTAAAGCAGTTGATGATTATGATATGATACAGGAAGGGGATCATATTGCAGTAGGTATTTCTGGTGGAAAAGACAGTCTCACATTGTTATATGCCCTTCATGGATTAAAAAGATTTTATCCTAAACAATTTGATCTTAGCGCAATCACCATAGATCTTGGCTATGAAAAATGTGATTTTACACAAGTTGAAAAGCTTTGTGAGGAGTTGAGTGTTCCTTATAAAATTGTAAAGACAGATATTGCTCATATTCTTTTTGAAGAACGAAAAGAAACCAATCCTTGCTCTCTATGTGCAAA
Organism: uncultured Coprococcus sp.; assembly: GCA_964646135.1. Classification (GTDB taxonomy): domain Bacteria; phylum Bacillota; class Clostridia; order Lachnospirales; family Lachnospiraceae; genus Allocoprococcus. Next base: position 581 of record CAZYCT010000060.1, read on the forward strand.
GATGCGAAAAGGTGCTTTAAATGAAGCTGTGAAAGAAATGGGATGTAACAAAGTTGCATATGCACATCATAAGGATGATATTATCGAGACTATGCTACTTTCACTCCTTTTTGAAGGAAGATTCCACTCCTTTTCTCCCAAAACATATTTAGATCGAATGGACTTAACGGTGATTCGACCTATGATGTATGTGAACGAAATTGATGTAATCGGATTTCAGCACAAATACAATCTTCCAGTTGTGAAGAGTCGCTGCCCTGTGGATGGCTTGACAAAACGTCAGGACGCAAAAGATTTAGTAAAAGAGTTAAATCAAAGGTTTCCTGGTTCTAAAAATCGAATGTTTACTGCAATCCTAAATGGAAATATTAAGGGATGGCCAGACTCTACAAGAAATTAAAAAAGTGCCTATATGGCACTTTTTTAATGGATATTACCAAACTTTATTATTTTTGTTTTCCTCATAAACCTTCATCAAATTCTTTATTGCTTCTACTGTTCCATCAATCCCAAGCATCGAACTACATAATGTACAATCATAACTAGTGGCTTCACCCCACTTTTTATTTGTATAATAATTGTAATAGCTAGCTCGTTTCTTATCGGTTTTCTGAATCAATTCCTTGGCTTTTGCATCCGTCAAATCAAAATCTCTTGCAATTCGCTTAATACGACTATCAAGATCGGCATGAACAAAGATACTTAATACATCCTCCCGAGACTCTAAGGCATAATCGGCACAACGCCCCACCAAAACGCATGGTCCTTCCTCAGCAATCTTCTTAATTGCATCGAACTGCGCAAGAAATACTTTGTGATTTAATGGCATATCGGTGAATGAGCCAGCAGAATATCCCAAAGAGTATGTATCCATTACAAGGGAATATAAAAAACTGTTTGTTGGTTTTTCATCATGTGATTCAAAAATCTCTTTACAAAATCCACTTTCTTGAGCTGCGCGGTCAAGCATTTCCTTGTCATAGAATTTAATTCCTAAATCATTTGCAAGCTTAAGACCAATATCTCTTCCTCCGCTTCCGAACTGTCGTCCGATTGTAATGATCATATTTGTATTGCTCATACACTCACGCTCCTTCAAACTGTATGTTTTATACATGTATTATAACGCAAAAAGCAAAAAAAGTATATTTTATTTATCTTTTTTGTCGCAAATTTTCTAATAATTTTTGAAAATATTCCGGAAGCTCTGCGTTAACTTCTAGATAATCACCTGTTCGAGGATGTACAATTCCAAGTGTTTTGGCATGAAGTGTTTGGCCTTGCAAATGAGGAAACGGACATTTTTGAGGACCATATACTCGATCTCCGACTAACGGATGATGAATACTGGCCATATGAACCCTAATTTGATGTGTCCTTCCAGTTTCTAATTTACATGCTATATACGTATAATTCCCAAACCTCTCTAAAACCTCATAATGGGTGATTGCTTCACGCCCATTTGGATTGATACTCATCTTTTTTCTATCTGTCTGGTGTCGTCCAATCGGTGCATGAATCGTTCCATTATCATCCTTTACATTTCCGTGTACTAATGCATGATAGACTCTGTTAATAGAATGTTCTTTCAATTGTTCTGCTATTTTTTGGTGCGCAGCATCATTTTTACAAACAAGAAGTGACCCTGTGGTATCCATATCTATTCGATGTACAATTCCAGGACGCATTACACCGTTAATTCCAGATAAGCTATCTCCGCAGTGATACATAAGGGCATTTACTAATGTTCCTGAATAATGTCCCGCGGCCGGATGAACAACCATTCCTTTTGGCTTATTAACGAATAGAATATCCTCATCTTCATATAAAATTTCTAGTGGGATGTTCTCTGGAACAATATCCGGTTCAATTAAATCTGGAATCTCTACACAAATAAGCTCATCATAAGTCAACTTATAATTGGCTTTGACAGCTTTGTTATTTACTTTGACATGACCATCTTTAATTAGTTTCTGAATATAAGAGCGTGAATACTCAGACATTTCATTAGAAAGAAACTTGTCGATACGCTCCCCATCCTCCAGTTCTACTTGAAATTCAATCGTTTGCATAGCGCCCCCCTTTTCTTGTTATTCATTAGCTTTTCGTTTTGGAGTATAAACGGAAAGTTCTTCATCCTTATAAACAAAAAGAAGCAACAAAACCAATACAAAGAAGGTTACCGTCACATAAATGTCCGCTACATTGAATATCGGGAAATTAATTAATGAAAAATAGAAAAAGTCTACAACATATCCTCTACACACTCGATCAATCAAATTTCCGATTGCTCCCGCGGTGATGAAAAGAATGGTGAGTCTCATCGGTAAAAAACGCTTATGATCAGGCGTCATCACATATAAATAAACAATCAGCAGCAAAACAATTGATGTCATAATTATAAAGAACAACTGCTGATTTTGCAAAATTCCAAAAGCAGCTCCTCGATTTTCCAAATATCTTAATTCAAAAACACCTTTCCAAATTACAAATGCTTCCTGCCCTTTCAAATAAGTCAAAGCCAAAAATTTCGTGTATTGATCAATTCCAATCAATATAATTAAACTAATAATCGCTGATAAATATTTTTTCATTGCATTCTCCTATATATATTTTTGCACCTCAACATAATAGCGCCCCTTTTTTGTTTCTGAAACTATTTGCAGAAATTGAAAACGTCCAACACCGCGAATGGAAATAATATCATGTTCTTTTACACGATATCCATTACTTGTAATCAATTTTCCATTCACATATACCTTTGCTGCCTCAATAAAGCAGGTGGATTTACTTCTAGAAAAATTATAGGTCAGCGTCAGCAAAGAATCCAACCTTACAGATGCAACTGTTCCTTTGACAATTTCATATTTGGGTTCATAAGTAAAATCTGCAGATGCAACAATCTGTGGAAGTACTACAGTGTGTTTCACTTTCACTAGTTCATCCAGTATATACGAAGCTAAAGTTTCATGTACAAATACATAAGCAGATTGTTCCTGAATTAAAATGTCACCCAATTTGGAACGTTCAATTCCAAGATTAAGCAATGCGCCTAAATAATCTCTGTGACACAATTCTTCTGCAAACTTGGCGTGAATCGGTGTAATCTTCACGATTTGAATTGGATAACAATTTTTAATTTCTGATGTTTCCATATACAACGAAAAAGCATCAGGTAGAAATGCTGCCATCTGACGCTCTGAACAAGAATATCCGCCAAAAGTAAGATATGGAACTGCAATATCTACCTTTGGCGTAGTATACAAAATATTCAATTCATTTAAATTTAGGAAATCAGAAAAAGTAATAATTCCTCTCTGATAAGCATTATTCGAAAGTTCAATAAAACGCTTACGTAACAAAGTTTCTTCTTTTTCCATATAAATACCCACAAATTTAATATCTATTTCTCATTGTCGGTGCTCCAAGTGATGCCCCTAATAAATCTTGAAGATCTCCTGAAATATCTACATGTGCTGGTGTAACAAGGAAAATACTATTTGAAATCTTCTGCAAATTTCCATCAATTGCAAATGCTGCACCAGAAATAAAGTCAATGATTCTCTGCGCATCTTCTAAATCAAGACCTTCCAGATTTAAAATCACTGTACGTCCGCTCAACAATGTCTCTGTAATTTCTCGACTATCTTCCATGTTATTCGGCTTAATTACACATACTTCCATTGTCGGTGCATTTCTACGTGCAGGCTGACGCATCGGAGTAACTTTACTGTTATTAGTACGAGATGGTTTTTTTACCTCGTAGTCCTCTTCTTCCTCATCATATACATTTTTCTCTTTTTTAGTAAAAAGACTCTTTCTTGGACGCTCATCCTCATAATCATCATCAAATTCATCGTCGAAGAAATCATCTTCCTCATAATCATCTTCATCAGTCAACTTTATTGCATCTAAAAACTTATCTAAAACACCCATTTTTTACACTCCTATCTCTTGTACATTGCTAATGAACATAATTTCGCTCGCCAAAAATCGCTGTTCCAATGCGTACCATAGTGGCACCTTCCTCAATTGCAACCTCAAAATCATTGGTCATCCCCATCGAAAGTACATTCATATTAACATTATTAACTTTTTTCTTTCTGATGTCAACAAATAATTTGTGTAAGGAAGCAAAATGTTCTCGATTTGCTTCCGGATTTTCAACAAAAGGTGCAATTGTCATCAGACCATCAATACGTATGTTTTGAAACTTGGCAGATTCTTCTACAAAATCCAATACCTCTTCAGGCATTAATCCAAATTTACTTTCCTCTTTCGCTACATTCACTTCCAGTAAAACTGGCTGAACACATCCCTTTTTTCTTGCTTCTGTGTCAATTGTTTCCAACAGTCGAAGTGAATCAACTGAGTGAATCAAATCTACCTTACCGACAATATACTTTACTTTATTTCTCTGTAAATGTCCAATCATTTGCCATTTAATATCTTTTGGCATTATTTCCCACTTATCAACCAATTCTTGAACTTTATTTTCTCCGAAATAGCGACAATTTTCTGAATATGCTTCTCTCAACATTTCCACAGGTTTTGTCTTACTCACTGCGATCAATGTAACTTCAGACGTCTCTCTTCCAGAGCGCTCGCAGGCCTTCTGAATTCGCTCTTTCACATCTTTTATATTTTCTGATATCATTTTTAATGCTCCTTACTGACTGATAATCTGATAATCGGTGATTGTATCCCCATCAAGTGCAATTCGATCATAATTATATAATCCATTACTGATTCCTTCTGCAATAATATAATAATCTTCACTCTCACTTAAAATACGGATTCTCTTAAAGACAGCATATCCTTTATTTACATTATACACGCCATCCATAGTCACTGTATCTGCAATTGTAAGCCTCTGTTGCGTCTCCGATTCTATGATTACATCATTATCTTTCAACGACTCTTTCTCAATATATACTAAGCCATTCTCTACATCCTTTGCAAAAACATTTACTTCCACAAATCGTATAGAATTTTCTTTTGCATTTTCTTTATATACTCCGGTTGCAGAAGATGCACCTCCATTGGCAAGAAAATTCTCAGGCAATACATAAAATTCCTTTTGAGTCACTGCTGATTTGGGAATCTTTAAACCTGATTCGTTCTCCAAGATTAATTCCACATCCAAATACCGATCTTCCGCATAACGCACCACTGAATCTGAGAGACTAATGTGTCCATATGCCGCTCCTTCCCGGTCATATTTAATCGACATGTACCCACCGATTTGCTTATTATCCTTGATAACTCGCAATTTCACGTATATCTTTTCTCTCTCTCCCATTTGTTCTTTCAGTTGCTTTTCGACATTTTGACTCAGCTTGATAACCAAAGTCCAGTCTTCTTCTGTGATTAAACGATATACCGGTTCTCCAGATTTGACTTTTGTATTATTAACTAGTGAAACTTTTGTATAATCGTTTTTGGAAAGTTCTTTTTCCGAAACATTAGATAATTCTAGATTCTCATAGCCATCGATGCTATAAGCAATAATACCATCATCACTTGAAACACATACATCATACGGCATCTCATTGTTGCTCAAAAAAGAATTCAACTGCGTTGTTCTATTCTGTGTAGTATTGCTATTCAGCAAGGAATTAAACGCTTCTTTCAACGCTTTCGCGGACTGAAATTCTGTGTTTCGAAAACTTTCGTTAAAGGACTGTACCTTCACTAGCAGGTTATTCCAATTCTCCGTATTCAGCGTTACTTCTTCGTTTACTTCCTCTGTATTGTTCAAAATCTCTTTCGAAGTAAGAATGTACACATTTCTTCCAAACGGTACTTTTTTTCCTGATTCATAAAAATAATTAATATATCCGTCTTTCTCAGCATAATAAACCGTCTCATCACGTAAAATAATACCTGTATACGAATTATCTTTCAGAATACTTCCTTCTCTGACCTCATACACTGCTGTTTTCTCTTCGCTCAAAAACAAGATGATTGTTACGATCAAATAAAAGAAAACCACTCCAAAAAGAATAATACCTATATTAAAATGATCTTTTTTCTTGTATTTTTTTATGCTGACAACATCTTTATTTGCAGACATAAATTTCACCTCTTTATTTCAACCGATTTAAGGCAGCCCCATTCAAATAATAATAATCTTTTCCCTGGAAGTGACCTTCTTGTTCCATTTTTAGAATCAATTCCTCTTTCATCTTCCACCAACTGGTTCCCCAATTTGAAAATACTGCATCTTCCTCAGGGACTCTGGAAAACAATCGCTCTACTACCATAGTCTCTGGTATTTGTTCCAAAAACGTAATGACACGTTCATAGTATTCTTCTTTTGAACACATTGTAATTTTTTGTTCCATGTACATATCATATAATTTCGTATGATATGGAATATAGAGAGAATGCAATTTGACAATATCAATGCCTAGTGCTGATAAAATTCTCGCTGTCTCTTTTACATCCAGTAAATCATCTCCCGGAAGATTTAATATCACATGTGTACAAATTGTAAATCCAGCATATTTTTTGATTTGTAGAACAGCATCAATAAATTCAGCCAAACCATGCCCTCTATCAATAAATGCAAGAGTATGATAGTTTGCTGTTTGAAGACCAAGTTCAATATTTATCTCTATTCCTGTTTTCTCTTGGATTTCTTGCATGATATCCAAATAATCAGAAGTAATACAGTCGGGTCTGGTTGACACTGAAATCTCTACAATTCCAGGAAATTTGGCGGCTTCCCACAAATAATCATGAAATCTTTGAAGTTCCAAAAAAGTATTTGTATAATTTTGGAAATATGCAATATATTTTTTTGCATGGTATTTTTTTTCTATCAATTTCTGTGTTTGAATAAGCTGCTGCGTAACACTATTATGCGATTCCATTGCCTCAAACCCAGTGCCTACTCCTGCACAAAAAGCACATCCTGCTCCATCAATGCGATTCGGACAGGATACTGGAAGATTAATTGGAAGTTTGTATACTTTTTCACCAAATTTGTTTTTTAAATACTCTGAATAAGAATTGTATAACATCATTTTATCTTTCCTGTATATAATTTATAATTTTTGCCAATACTGCAGATAGAGAAGATCACAGAAGGAGGAACACAAACATGAAATGGTTTGATAATACTGCCCTTACTCTCGTAATCGTAGGTGCTATCAACTGGCTTTTGGTCGGTCTTTTTCGTTTTGACGCAGTTGCATGGCTTTTTGGAAACCTAACTTGGTTAAGTCGTATCATTTATGCACTAGTAGGATTAAGTGGAATCTACTTGATCAGTCTGTACGGAAGAATCGACAGCATGTCAGATTTATAATACTTACTATTGCACAAACAATAAGAGGGGTTCAACACCCCCTCTTATTGAATTTTATACATCTGGAATTGCCTCTATCAGAGATGTCATATGTTGATATAATTGAGACTTCACAGGCGCCCCCATAACAATTGAAATATAAGGATTCTGTACCTGATCTTTTTCGAATAATATCAAACAATATCCACCTTCATCAGTTGTTCCTGTCTTCCCGCCAAAAATCTGAACATTATCTGGTTTCGGAACAACTTTCTGTGCATACCAATTAGTTGCCTTATAAGACCGCTCAACATCTATTCCATCTCTGACAAATGTAACTGTACAACGGTCCTGATTAATAATATCTACGAATTCTTCATGCTTGATGCATTCTTGAAATATAAGGTAAATATCATATGCCGTTGTATAATGTTCATCTTCATGCAGACCATGCGGATTACAGTAATGTGTGTTGTTTGCCATCAGCTCTTTTGCACGTTCATTCATCATTTGAACGAATGCCTCCTCGCTTCCAGCGATATGTTCGGCAATTGCTGTTGCCGTATCATTTCCTGAGTACAAAAGCAACGCATTTAGAAGATCCTCCAGTGTCCACACGTCTCCTTCTTTCAGTCCACAGACTTGTGCATAGATAGTAAAACTAGAAGCTGCTGCATTCGGTCCAACAACCACCTCATCGCTAAGACTGCCATGTTCCAAGGCCAAAAGAGCCGTCATAATCTTTGTTATACTCGCCGGGTAAATACGCTCATGTGCATTATACGAATACAACACTTTCTGGTGCCCCACATCATACAAAGCTGCAGCACTCACTTCTTGATCATCAACATAAGCTGCCAGAGTAACATCACGCACTGAAACACATAAATCTTCAGCATACAATCTACCTATTTCTGTGAATGGCACATATTTTTCTTTTAAAAAATCTGAAACTGGAAGTGTTTCTGCCTTCTTACAGCCACTTAAAAGAATCCCGAAGAAAAGAAATACACTTATAAAAAATTTATTTATACATTTCACGCCAATCTAAATCTCCTCTATCTATCGCAAGAATCACAATTTCTGCTGTCGCCAAGTTAGTTGCCATTGGAATATTGTGCATATCACACAAACGAATCACATCATTTACATCAGGTTCGTGTGGTTTCGGATTCGAAGGATCTCGTAAAAAAATAAGGGCATCCAACTGGTTCTGCGCAATCTGCGCTCCAAGCTGCTGTTTTCCACCCAGTGGACCTGCAAGATACTTATGAATATTAAGATTCGTTACCTCTTCAATCAATCTTCCTGTTGTTCCTGTTGCAAACAATTCATGTTTGCTCAAAATCCCACGATATGCAATACAAAAATTCTGCATCAGAGCCTTCTTCGAATCGTGTGCAATAAGCCCTATATTCATATAATCTCACTCCTTCTACTTGTATTTACTGATATTTCTTCGGTTGAAGACCCACATTAAGAACGAGTCCTATGCCCATAAACATACTCACCAATGAAGTGAGCCCATAACTTACAAATGGCAGTGGGATTCCCGTATTTGGGAAAATTCCAGTTGCAACACTTATATTAATGAACGACTGAATTCCTATTTGTGCAGCCATTCCACAGCAAATAATTTTCCCCGCCAAATCTTGCGCTTTTCTACCTATCAAAATACATTGTATTATGATTAATAATAACAGAATGATGACCAAACAACAACCCACAAAACCTAACTCTTCACCAACAATTGCGAAAATAAAATCTGTCTGTGGTTCCAAAATATAATTCCCATTTTTCACAGAAGTAGTCGTATTGTTATTTAATCCTTTTCCAGTAAGCTGTCCAGATCCAATTGCCATAATGGAATTAATCTGCTGATACGCTTCATCACTAGCATATTTTTCCGGCTCTAACCAAGCCAAAATTCGCTTCTGCTGATAATCTTTTAAAAATGGCTGATTAGGCTGAACAGCAACACTGATAAAAATAATTGCAGATGGAATCAAAATCGCTAAAACTGTGCCGATAAACTTGTAACTCAAGCCACCCATATACATCATTACGCAAAAAACTACTGCCAATGAAATTGTCGTTGATAGATCTGGCTGTATCACAACAAGAATCAATGTTGGAATCATAAGACCAACCGCTGTGATAATCGTTCTTGGCGTATTTAAATCTTCTTCATGATCCATTAAATACTTTGCGAAAAACAAAATCATCAATATTTTTGTGACCTCTGATGGCTGAAAATTTGTAAATTTTAAATTAATCCAACGTCTTGCGCCATTTACGTCTTCGCCAAAAAAATAAGTAAAAATCAGCATGCCCAAGTTTAATATATAAATGAGCCATTGGAAATTCAAAATCCACACATAATCGATCATTGAAATGACCGACATGATTACAAGACCTATTCCGAGCCCCACAATCTGCTTCATCTGTACAGATTCTTTAGCGCTTCCTATAACCATGATTCCTACAATCGTAAGAATCAATATTGTAATAATCAAACTAAACTTATAATCTTTTAATTGATAGGGTTTGTTAAATTTAGGTATTTTCACTCTTTTTCTCCTGATAAAGTGATGTAAATCTTCGTCCTTGTAAATTTTACATCGAAATCTTTTTCTGAAAATTTTATATATTTGCGGAGTGTACAGTACAACTCTCTGCACAAAATATCATATGTATCTGGTTGGCATTGTACTCTGTCGGAAACCAAAAGTGTTTTTAAACGCTCCTTTGCAATTGAGACAGATGTAATCGATGCCTGTTTTTCAAATACCTTCATGACATTCCTCCTATTTTTTATGAAATACCTTCGTCAGTTTCTGAAAAAAACGATTCGATTTTTCTAAATTTAGGAATGGTATTTCCTCTCCGAGTAACCGTCCACAGATATTCATATAGGCTTCTCCAGCAAGTGATTCCAATTCAATCAACGGCTCCCCCTGATTCGTTGCGACTACTACCTGTTCATCATCAGGAATAATTCCTAAAAGATCTGCTGATAATATTTCCGTCACATCTTCCACTGACATCATATCACCGCGTTTTATCATTTCTATGCGGATCTTATTAATAATCAGTCCTATATTACGTATATGATTGGCCTCTAGAAGACCAATAATTCTGTCTGCATCACGAATTGCAGAAACTTCCGGTGTCGTTATCACAAGTGCTCTGTCCGCGCCTGCAATTGCATTTTGAAATCCTTGTTCAATCCCTGCAGGACAGTCAAGCAAAACATAATCATATTCTTGTTTTAATGAAGAAGTCAGTTTTATCATCTGTTCTGGTGTAACTGCGGATTTATCTTTCGTCTGTGCTGATGGGAGTAGATATAGACTCTCATATCGCTTATCTTTTATCAGTGCCTGACTTAATCGACACTTTCCTTCTATGACATCGACCAGATTATAGACGATTCTATTCTCCAATCCCATGACAACATCAAGATTTCGAAGTCCAAGATCTGTATCGATCACAAGTACATTTTTCCCAAGCTTTGCAAGCCCTGCACCTATATTTGCTGTCGTAGTTGTTTTTCCAACGCCGCCTTTTCCTGATGTAACAACGATGATCTCACCCATTTCGTACTCCTCCTACCAATTCAAATCTTTTAGTGGGTCGATATAAATGCGTTCTCCATCCAACCAAGCAATCTTAGCCTCTGGACGCTCCTCTTTGCGAACATAAAGATGATTTTCTTCTGCATCTGCAATTTTTAAAGCTTGAGGTTTCATCGCTAATGCGACGATAAACGCATTCTTATTTCCTGAAGCACCTGCATGAACGGTTCCATGTATTGTTCCAATCACAACAATATTTCCCTTAGAAACTACTGTTGCTCCATGCTCAACATCGCCAAGAACAATAATACTCTTTTCCGATTCTAACACTTGCCTCTTCTTTAGTGTTCCTCGATAAAACTGACCTTCTCTCCTTGGCATATCCTCAAGGCATTGTTCAACAACACCTTGATATAAACGTTCTGTATTTTCATTTTGATCAAAAATACATACAATATGTACTTTAGCCATTTCTGTCATGGTATCAATCAATTCATGTTCTTGTGGTCTAGTAAGCGCACGTCCCTCAAAAGTAATTGCCATGTGTGCGCCTTTAAAAAATTTTGCTGCATCTGCAAATTTTTCTTTTACTTCAGCTAATATTTCTGCAAACGTTGATTCTGGATCCATATAAACAATCAATCCATATTTATTACTTTTAATCACAACTTTCTGCTTCACTTTTTCACCCCTTTAGTCAGTTCGAGTTGTACCAGACAGATCTGAGGCCTGTCCCGTTACCAGTTCGTCATATTCTGCCAGACTATAATAATATCGAACAATATCTCTTCCTATCTGCGCAGCATAAGCAGACTCATATCCATTTTTAATACGTACGGTAAATGAAATCTCAGGTGCAC
>CAZYCT010000061.1:0-12255 GCA_964646135.1 uncultured Coprococcus sp.
CGTTCTTTTAATTTCAAATGATATACATTTATTCAAAGTTTGCGCTGTTCAATGGATATTTTCCATCCTTCTTATATAATCCATAAATTTCTACATCTTGTGGCGCTTTGACAATATGACTGGCTTCTCCGTTACAACTTACGATAATTTTCAAAAAGCTAGTTTTCGTATATTCTTGACAAACACTGTTTTCCAAATATGAAAAGCTTTGACCCAACTGCAAACCAAAAAATCAGCCACTACTTTCGTAATGGCTGATTTTCTCGTTCTCGTTATATTTAATTATCTTATCTTTTATATCTTCTATCGGAATTCTTCTTGATTCCCATCCCTGTAAGCTCTTATATGATATTCTCCTAATAACTATGTTCTTCTTCCTTCTATTTCCTATCATATAAATGTAATTCAAAGTTCGAATCTCTGCCTGCTATATATCTCGTACCTTCTTTACGATACCTGATACTCGCCTGTCGATGTCTGTCTGCACCGCTTGGCACTTTAAACTACTGGGTATTTTTTCAATATGTCTGCAAACTATGAATCTCCATCATTTGCTTCGGCTTCATCTTTCCGATATCACTTATCACTTATTTCTTCCTGCCGATTTATGATCTATGGTAAAGGTTCTTCTTACAGGAACTTTCGTTTGCCATACCACTAACATATTGAATTATAACTTCGAGACTATCCAATGGTCAGAACCTCTCTTTCTTATATATTTTCCAAAAACTAAATCTTCCTTCCTGCCATCTTACACGAAACATATAATTTATATTTAATACCTTTTTAATATCTATGAATTATCAATTATAAATTTCTTTTCAATATACCCCATCTACAAAACGCTTATACACAAAATATATTTTCTTTAAAACTTTCTAATCTTCAAATATTAAATTAATTCTGATTGTTCGCGATTACTTTTCTTTTTTTCGTATAATCTTTAAGGAACGAACCTTTTTGAAATCTCCTTTCTCGTTAGAAATCTCTTCTCTTTTGGATTGATTAAACTATAACACGCATGAGTGGATTTGTCAATACAATTTCTTGTTTTAATTATAATTATTTGACTATTATTGTTTCGCGCTGTAATATTCTGTTTTTAAAGGGCGCAAGTTTCCACTCACACCCTTTACTTTCATCTCTATTTAACCTCTATAATAGTTAATCAAGCAACCTTTTAGAATGATTTCACGCTCTACATCTGTCAGTTCACCCAACTTCAATTGGAGTTCTTTCCATTCATCTTTAATTACATAAGCCTTGATTACGCTGGCTTTTTCTTCTACTGCCTTTCGGATTTCTGGAATAAAAATATAATCTCCATTTTCGAATGACAATGCTGTGTGATCTTCTTCTGTAATAAATGGCAGCATTCCCCAGTTGATCAGATTCGAGCGATAGCGCTTGGTTGCATATTCACTAGCAATGTTTGCCCAGCCTCCCAAAACTTTCTGGCATGATGCCGCCTGCTCACGGGCGGAACCGTCGCCTGGCTTCACCGCAAAAATTGTGCTTCCTACGCCTAGGTTTCCTTCACCCACTTCTGGATACGTCTTGCGAATGTTCTCCATAACTGGTTTTAATTCATCCAAAACTGACAATGGACATGTACCTGCCTCGATCGCTTTCTGCGCCTTCTGCACTTCTTTGGCACGTCCAACATAAGCTGGATCTTTACGTGAAAGTGTAAATTCAGCAAGACCTAATGGGTTTGAGCGGTATGATGAAGTTTCACCTGATGGAATCAGTTCATCCGTTGTTGTAACTGGATCGTGAATCTCAGAAACCACCTTCAGCACCAGATTTTCCGGGAGTGCGCTCATAGCTGGCCAGTCCTTGATATTCGGACCAAACTTGATATCCACGCTTGGGTCTGCCTGTCCTTTGCTGTCGAATACTCGATTCGCATAAATGGTTCCATCAAAGTGATATTTTGGATTCTTGTATTCAACATCCATTTCTGTCGCTGCGGTCAGATAGCCTTTATTTGCCGCAGTCGCAGCGATTGAGCGTGCATCCATAAGTGCAACTGATGCAATCTGTCCACTTTGCAGCTTGCTTCCTTCTCGGTTCGGGAAGTTTCTAGTAGAATGGCGAATAGAAAATGCTCCGTTCGCCGGTGTGTCTCCTGCTCCAAAGCATGGACCACAAAAAGCGGTCTTAAGAATCGATCCAGTTGCCATAAGATCTGCTGCAGCTCCATTTTTAACCAGCTCCATGTAGATTGGCATACTTGCCGGATAGATATTAAGCGTAAATTCATCCGATCCAATGTATTTTCCACGCAGAAGATCTGCTGCCGCACAAATATTTTCAAATCCACCGCCTGCACAGCCTGCAATGATTCCCTGGTCTACGTATAATTTTCCATTTCTCACTTTATCCTGAAGCGAATATTCTACCGCTCCATCTAAGCTGACCAGTGCGCGCTGTTCCACATCATGAAGTACATCTGCCAAATTTGCATTTACCTCTTCAATGGTGTAAACATTCGATGGATGGAATGGCATGGCAATCATTGGCTTGATTTCACTTAAATTCACGTACACCAAACCGTCATAGTATGCGACCTCTCCTGGATTTAACTCTTTATATTCTCCCACACGTCCATGGATGTCGTAGAATTCTTTGATCTTTTCATCCGTTTTCCAAATAGAAGAAAGGCATGTGGTCTCCGTTGTCATAACATCGATACCAATACGGAAATCTGCACTCAATTTTTCCACGCCTGGTCCAACGAATTCCATTACTTTATTATTAACATAGCCATTTTTAAATGTCGCTCCAATCAGTGCCAGTGCCACGTCCTGAGGGCCTACTCCCTTCATCGGTTCTCCGTCCAGATAAATGGCAACCACGCCTGGTCTCTTGATATCGTAAGTCTTATTGAGCAGCTGTTTTACAAGTTCTGGCCCGCCTTCGCCCATCGCCATCGTTCCAAGTGCGCCATAACGTGTATGACTGTCTGAACCCAAGATCATCTTGCCACCGCCGGCAAGCATTTCTCTTGCGAACTGGTGAATAACAGCCTGATGTGGTGGAACATACACACCGCCATACTTCTTCGCGCAGGTAAGGCCAAACATGTGGTCATCTTCATTGATGGTTCCACCGACCGCACACAAACTATTGTGACAATTTGTCAGCACATATGGAATTGGGAATCTCTCCAGACCGGATGCTCGTGCAGTCTGAATAATCCCTACAAATGTAATATCATGTGACGTTAATTTATCGAATTTAATCTGCAGCTGTTCCATATTTCCAGAAACATTGTGATCTTTCAATATACCGTAGGCAATCGTCTGCTTTGCCGCAGCTTCCCGTGTAGTCTCACATCCCGTCTTCTGTTTCACTTTGGCAAGCGCATCTGCATGTTCCTCGATAATCTCTGTTCCGTGAAGCAAATAGACTCCATTTTGATATAATTGCACCATGTCAAATACCTCATTTCCTATTTTTTTGTTTTGTATATTTTCTTTGATCTTCCACCATGAGCGCAACTTTAAATGTCAGAGCATCCTCAAAGGTACGCACATCAAGACCAGTATATTTCTGTATTTTTTCTAATCTGTGCATCAACGTATTCCTATGCACAAAGAGTTGCCGCGCTGTCTCGGAGACATTCAGATTGTTCTCAAAGAATTTGTCCACCGTCGCCAATGTCTCTTCGTCAAAAATCTGACCTTCCTTTTCACCAAAAACTTCTTGCAAATACATATCACAGAGGGATTCTGGAAGTTTGTGTATCAACCGGCCAACCCCCAGTTCGTTGTATGCCAAAAGGGAACGTTCGGAATAGAAAATGCGTCCTACTTCCAGTGCGATTCCCGCTTCTGTATAAGATTTCGAGACATCAAGTAGATTGTCAACTATGGTTCCGTAGGCAACTCTGACATTCACCATGGCTTCTGTGTTCATCGTATTGATAAGCATGTTCCCAATCTCATTGACCGAATCATAGCTTTCATAGATCTCCAATGATTTTACCAGAATGATATGCCCTTGATCTACCGCAGTCACATAATCTCCTGTCCCAGAAGTATAGATTCCTCGCACTACTTCCAGCACAACCTCATCTTCTTCTCGCTTCGGTTCGAGTACGAACACCACCCTCTTTTGTTCTACAGGAATCAACAGACGTTTTGCCTGATTCAGGACATCAACCGAAAGCATATTTCCAAGCAAAAGATTCTGTACGAAACGATTCTTGTCCATCTTGACTTTATTTATGGAAAGCAAGGATTCCCACTGACAGACGCACAGTCGTCCACTTCGCTCAACATCAATCTCACCCTGCTGTTCAATCACGAAGAGATACACGGTCCGCCCTTCCTCGCACACCCGGAAAATGGCTATATCCTCAACAATTCGCGCTGGATCCTTCCCGCCCTCCGTTAAGAAGTCCGCAACTGCCTGCTTTACATTCGGGTTTTCCATTCCAACCATCGCCAGCTGTTCCCCATCTGTATTCCAGATAGAACAGTTACATTCTAGTATGTCACTCATCTCATGAAGCGTTTTCTGTAAAATCTGATTCGCTAACACTTTGCTTCCCCTTTTTCATATTATATTTTTCTATTATGACACTTTTTTTTCTTCTTGTGAATGATGTTTATAAAGATACTTACAAAATCTTTCTACGGATTTGCTGCCCGAATCAGCCGCCGTGACCCCTAACGTTCTTGTCCACTTCGGAGTCAACTGTAGTATCCTCACATTCTCCGGCACATTCTGCAGACTGATTTCCGGCATGACTGTCACTCCAAGACACATTTCCACCAGCGCCAAAAGTGTCGCATCATCTCCTGCGGATACTTTAACTGCGGTCTTATTGAATTTATCCAAGAATTGATGAAACGGATTGGACGGTGCAAGGATTAATGGATATTTGGCAAATTCTTCTTGATCAATTGTATCCTTTCCGGCTGCGACAAAATTGCGAGGCACAACTGCACAGTAAGCCTCCTCAATCAGAGGATACCATTGCAATGTATCATCAATCTTCACATCCGCAATCACCACATCTACTGTTCCATCCTGTAACCACGAGATCAAGTTATTTCCTCCCACCATAATCTCGAAGCTCGTCTCTGGATATAATTTCTGATATTCATACAAGATTCTAGGAAGCCACTCTTTGGAAATGCTCGAAAAACATCCAATACGAATCTGGGTCTCATCTCGCTCCGCAATCTGCTCCGCATGATTCTTCAGCTGTGTAAGCGCCGCCTCCGCATTGGCAATAAGCGGCAGCAATTCTTCTCCAGCTCCCGTCAATTTGATTCCACTATGGGTGCGTTCTAGAAGTTTACAACCAAGCTCGGTCTCCAGACTATTCATCATCTGAGAAACTGCTGACTGCGAGAAATTCATCTCTTCCGCTGTTTTGCTAAAACTTCCTGTACGAATCGCATTCAAAAATGTTCGTAACTTCCTATCGTCCATAACTCCTCCTATGGTATAAGTAAAACTTATACCCCTATTATAATTTAAAACTTCTTATAACGCAACGCTTATTGTAAAATGATGACATAGAGAAAGACATTATCAAAATTATATAGATCCTTGTCCAAAGAAAAGAGCATTTTCAGACCCCGAAAATGCTCTTTTCTTTTTCATCTATGATTTTCTCCTGCGAAGCCACAATACAAAGCCAAATCCAACTGTCAAAACTGGAACACCGATCACGAGCAACAGACTCATCGGTCCTGCATAAAGTGGGGTATTATATTCGATGGCAAGGCTCTTCGCTTCAATTGCGATATTTTCAAGCTCATCAAAATTTGCTGTGATTGAATTCATAAATATCGTCGTATTATCAAGATTTGTGAAGGAATCTACGATTGAAGCATCAATCATGGATGCTGAGGAAAGAACCGTCAGCCTTGCCGCTTCGCTCTCTTCGGCATTTTCGACGGTCTTTGTTGAGACTGCTCCTAAAATATAAGTTCCCTGCTCGTCACTAGTTTCTGTCACTGCATGACCGGCTGCCGATGTCTTCAAAAATGGAATCATAGTCACGCCATCGTCCGTTGTCTCCACTTCTTCCATCCCCAGTGCATTGTAGAGCAGAACCATCTCATTCTCTACGCCCGCAGAAAATCCTGCGCTTGCAAGAGAAAGTACCGGGAAGATAGCATAATAATTTCCCTGGTAACATCTCTGCATATCCGCAATGTAACCATTCGCTTTCTTCAAGTTATACGCTTCCATCACTTCATCTAAGTTCGGCGTTTCCTTCGTTGTCTCGCCGAGGATTATGTATACCTTGCCGCCCTCATTCAAGTAATCCGTAATGATCGACTTCTCATCATCCGTCAAGTCAGAAGATGGCGCATATAAGAAAAGCAGATCACAGTCCTCTGGGATTTCCGGATTCATGCTAAGGTTCATTTCATTTATCTCAATATTATTTTTTGTAAATAAATCTGTCACAGTTGTGGAGAATGTAGATTCTCCGTGTCCGCTGGTCCGATAAATATTGGCTGTCGCCTCGTTGGAAACATAATTTACTGCACTGGTAAGTTGTCCTTCCGCGTCGAACTTACTCTCAGAATAGCTTCCTGTCATGTAATAGGAAGAGTAGTCATACAGTATAATTTCTGAGAAAGAAATATGAGTTGTCTTTCCAGTCTCTTCACAAGATACGACGATTTCATTTCCACTTGTGTCATACTCTTGAAGCGCTGCTGGATGCTGCACAGTGTCGATCCATTCTACCTGAAGCTGACTGCTAAGTCCTGCATATTTCTCTACAAAGGTCTCAATTCGCTCATCTACAGAATCCAATTCAGCCAGCACCGTCAAAGTGATTTTCTTATCAAGTCCCTGCAATAACTCTTTTGATACATCACTAATTTCATATAGATTATTTTCGCTCAAATCAAAGTTTAAAAGATTTGATGGCAGTTTCCCAATGATCAAGTTGCACACAACCACAATAGCAACGATCACTCCGATCAGCCCTGCGCTGTAAGAGCCTTGGCGGAAACTTCTTGTCTGAAAGATATGTTTTATATTCTTCATCGTGCTCTCCTCCTAACTCCAACGTCTTTTCTGAATGGACTGCATCGTCAGAAATACAAAGATTCCAATCAATGACAGATAATATACCAATCCGTTCACACTGAACATTTTATTTGACACCAAACTTTCAAACACAGCGACCACATCCAAATTTTCTAAAAGGTCATTTAAAAATGCCATATCTGGAAGGAAGTTCAAAAGCCCGCCCCATAGATAGAGAATCATCAGCACTCCAAATGTTGCAACTGCTGCAATAATCTGGCTCTCCGTCAAGGAAGAAAGAAACATTCCGATTGCTATATAAACGCATCCAAGCAAGAAGAACATAAGTATTGCTGCATAATCCACTTTAAAATATGCCGTTCCGAAGCTCTTGATAATCAGCGGGTAAAAGCAAAACGCTGCACACGGAATTGCGAAAACACTGACCATCGCCAAATATTTTCCCATCACTACATCCACCAATCTGACGGGCGCGCAGAGTAAGAGCTGATCTGTTTTATTCTTTCGCTCTTCCGCAAAGCTTCGCATGGTCAGAAGGGGAACCGAGATGATCAGGATGTAATTGATTGCCATAAGCACATAAGAAAATAACGGATATCCTGAGTACAGATTGTATGCCATAAAATAAATACCTGTAAATGCAAGTATAAATGCTATGATAATAAATCCTATCATGGAATGGAAATAGGATTTAACCTCTCTTTTATAAATCGCCAGCATATTCTTCCACCTCCGTCTCTTCTAGCTGCTCTGCTGCATTTTGTGTCAATTCGAGGAACACATCTTCCAGAGAGGTCTGGCTGCTCTTCAGCTGAAGAAGGGCACACTTTGAATTTGCAAAGGTTCGAAATACTGCCTCTCGTATATCCGCTCCGTTCTCGGCCGCAAGAGTTGCCTCCACGGTTCCTTCTTCTTTTCCCTGACACAAGTTGCTTCGATCCACATGCGGAATCTGTTCCACAAGATTCTTAACTTCCTCACAGTCGCCGCGGGCAATCAATTCAATCGTTTGCTGATTGCTGAGCATCTTTTCCAAATTTTCTGGCGTATCACTGGCAACTAATTTTCCCTTCGAAATGATCATGACATAATCACAGACTTCCTGAATCTCTGCGAGAATATGGGAGCTCAGAATAATCGTGTGCTCCTTCGAAAGTTCCCGGATGAGCTCTCGAATCTCAATAATCTGTTTCGGATCCAGCCCCACAGTTGGCTCATCCAAGATAATGATTTCAGGAAACCCAAGAATTGCCTGTGCAAGGCCGACACGCTGTTTATAGCCCTTCGAGAGATTCTTGATCAGACGCTCTTTCACATCGTCAAGCTTTACCTTTTCCATCACCTGCTGAACCTGTTCTTCCCGCGCAGCTTTTGGAATCTTCTTTAGTTCTGCCACAAATTCCAGATATTCATTTACCTTCATATCCACGTAAAGCGGCGGCATTTCCGGAAGATATCCAATGAAATGCTTCGCCGCTTCTGGTTCCTCTAAAATATTATGTCCATGTATCAGGACTTCACCTTCCGTGGCACCAAGATATCCCGTCATGATATTCATCGTTGTCGATTTGCCCGCCCCATTCGGTCCGAGAAATCCATAAATCTGTCCGGGTTTTACTGTAAAATTCAAATGATCTACAGCCAGATAAGTGCCATATCTCTTCACGAGATTTTTCACCTCAATCATACATAACCTCCCAATATAAAACTGATTTTCTTTCGTTCAGTATATGAACAAGTTGTGTTCTTTCTGCGTTTTAATTTTGAATTTAATGAGGTGAAACTGTGATTTTTGTGTGAATTTGCTTATGTAAAATAACTCCCCTTGCTATATTTTCGTCCTGATCATGCGAGAAATTCTTCTAAAATCTCTCTGATCCTGGCTTCTTTTCCTGGTTCCAGCGTTTCTTTTTGTTCTTCCACCGCCCTCTCAGGCTCCTCCGCTATCATTTCTGTCGAAGCCGCTATGATTGGTTCTTCTTTTATGAGTTCCTTCTCTTTTTGTTTTTCCTTTTCGTAGCGGTGCGCGTATGTATTTCCCAGAAAATCAACCATATAGACCTTCGCCGCTTTTATGCGGTACTGCTCGTCCGCCAGTAGATGGAGCACTGTCATGAATAAGGTCCCCACCGCCCCGTATACCAAATATCTCGCCACCTCCATGCTCATCATTTCGAAGGAATATGCGCCAAATGCTCCGCATACACTCAAGAAAGCGAAACTCCAGATGCAGATGATTTTCATTCGCCGCCACGAATAGAGCCGCACTCCCCACACGCGGTATTCGTATACGTATTTATCCACAAACACGCCTACATTCTGCACTTTATCGTGTACCATGCAGGCATGTTCGTATTTTGCCTTCAACAATCTTGTAAGTGCATGATCGCTTTTTCCCATATCCTGTGCTGCCACGCCCAAGCGTTTTATCGAAATAGACACGAGAATCTGTACAATCACTGCGATTGCAAGAAATCCTCCTGCCAGGTAAAAAAGTACTTGTTCTGTAAATAATGTCTTTAACATAAAAAGAACCCTCCTTCTTTGATTTGTCGCCTATTATAGCGCAAATTTCTGAATTTGGGTTCATCAATCGTTCGTCTTCTTCCGACAGACAAGCTCGCATCTTTTGCCTCTTTCTGTCGTTCCTTCGCTCTTTCTTTTAGATTCTTTCCATCAGATTCATCATAAGTCTCAGCAAATGCTGGGTTGCGTGCTTTTCAAAGGTTGGATAATCCATCATTGCACTGTTGTCAGCTTTGTCCGAAATCGCACGAATAATGACATATGGAACTTTGTTTAAATACGCCGCCTGGGCGATTGCTGCGCCTTCCATCTCTGCACATTTTCCGTCAAATGTCTGCACCAGATATTCTTTCTTCTCTGTCCCAGAGACAAACTGGTCACCGCTTACTACTCTTCCTGTAAATGTCTGGATATCTGGATTTGCCTCTTGATTGGCCTTTCTAGCCTCCTCCATCAAATGAGCGTCTGCTGGAAACGCGAAGGTATCCAGTCTTGGGATCTGTCCCACAGGGTCCCCCAGTGCCGTCACATCCATGTCGTGCTGTACTGCATCGCTTGAAATTACGATGTCGCCAATATCAATCTGGGAATCCAGTGAACCTGCAACCCCTGTATTAATCAGCTGATCGACACCAAAAAGATCCACCAGAATCTGCGCACAAATTCCTGCATTTACCTTACCAATTCCGCTGCGCACCACAACGACCTCTTTGCCGCAGAGTGTTCCTTTGACAAAAGTCATTGCAGCCTTCTCCACAACCTCACTTACTTCCATGGCCGCCTTGAGACTTGCAACCTCTTCTTCCATTGCTCCAATGATTCCTACCATGTTCAATCCTCCTATATTTGCCTTCTATCTTTATCCGCTTCATAGATATTCAATAATTTCTGTATCAAAAAAAATTATAACAGATTCCCGCCCTAATACCTAGCATTTTCTCTTTTGTTTTGTTATAATCCCTTAGTATTGACACAAAATTAGTTTTACACAGGAGGACTTGACATGATTTACATACCACACGGTGTCTGTTCAAAAGAAATTCATTTCGAATTAGACGCAAACAATTGCATTCATAACGCTTATTTTATTGGTGGCTGCAATGGAAACTTAAAGGGAATCGGTGCTCTCGTTGAAGGCATGGAAGCTCAGGAAGCCATCAAGCGTTTAGAAGGAATCACTTGCAATGGAAAGGCAACTTCTTGTCCAGACCAGCTTGCATGTGCATTGAAAGAAGCCTTGAAATAATCGATTAAAACAGTGTACCCACAAGGTGCACCATGTAAAAAAAGTAGAGCAGTGAGGCTCTACTTTTTTATGTTGTGTTTGATAGGAATTGTTTCAAATATATAATATTGTTATTTTCTAGTTTGTTTTTAAGAATTATTCACCGAATAACGGTGTTGAGAAATAACGTTCTGCCGTATCTGGCAGGATCGTCACTACGGTTTTGCCTTTTCCAAGCTTTTTGGCTAAACGGATGGCTGCTGCCACATTTGTACCACTTGATATTCCACAGAGAAGACCTTCTTGTCTTGCCAACGCTTTCGCAGTCTCAACTGCTTCTTCGTCAGTTACGATGGCAATTTCATCGTAAATCTTCTGGTCTAGGATTCCTGGAATCAAGCCATCTCCGATTCCCATTTGGATATGGCTGCCCACCTTTTCGCCTGAAAGAATGGCGGCGTTCTCTGGCTCAATCGCCCATACTACCGCGTCTGGATAAGCATTCTTTATCGCTCTGCCTACCCCGCTGATTGTACCGCCTGTCCCGATTCCGGAACAGAAGCCATGAATAGGTCCTTCAACTTGTTTTACTATTTCCGTACCTGTCTGTTCGAAATGTGCTTGACAATTCGCTGTATTTTCAAATTGCTGGGGAACAAATACACGAGGATCATCTTTCTCCATGTCCTGCGCCATCTGTATACAGCTTTTGATGCATTTTCCGATATCTCCATCATCATGGACAAGCCGAATCTCTGCTCCGTACTGTGTCACGAGTTTTCTTCGTTCTTCACTCACAGAATCTGGCATGATGATGATTGTCTTATAGCCTCGCACAGCGCCAACCAAAGAGAGTCCAATTCCTTGATTTCCACTCGTCGGCTCGACAATGATTGTATCGTCTTTGATAATGCCTTTCTTCTCAGCGTCAAGTATCATATTGAGTGCAGTTCGCGTCTTTACGGATCCGCCTACGTTCACTGCTTCAAATTTCACCAGGATCTCTGCCATATCAGAGGTGACTAGTCTCTGAAGGCGAATCATCGGTGTGTTACCTACCGCTTCTAATACATTGTTGTACACCATGTTCTTAAACCTCCTGCGACAGCGGTGTATCTGTCTTAACAGTTCCCAGTATGTCGCTACATCTTACTTTTTAGTATATTGCGAATATCCAAAAGTTGCAACTCTAAAGGTGGGATATTACTGGGTTCTCTCAAGATTCTGCAGCATCTTTCTAACTGCCAGTGGTCTAAGGATTTCTTGCGACTGCCAAAGGATTGGATAGGTCTCCTTTTGGCTTTGATTGCTCTGTCAGAACTCTCGTCCAACTGTTAACTTTCTTTCGGACATGTGCTAGAAACAAGGCCTAACATTTATAACTCATATCCCGATTTCTCCGATTAACAGCTGGAAGAGCCTCCCGAAGAAAGCTCCGCAGCACTTTGGCTACATCAAATGTAGAGGGC
>CAZYCT010000062.1:0-7619 GCA_964646135.1 uncultured Coprococcus sp.
CCTCTCTGTGTTCCAATTGGAACACAAGTGTTTTCGTAAAGAGGGAGATGCACGAATACATCTCCCTCTTTGCGGTAAGTAGTTTTAATGTTTTCGTCTAACTCTCAGAAAGAATTTCTTCCAAGTGTAGCCTTAATCTTGGCAGTCCAGTTAGCGTCTGAGTATTTTGTGCTTTGCTGTTTCAGTATTGAAGCGATTTCGCCGTCAATATATGGATCACCTTCGTAGCCTGCAGATAGTCTGGCCAAGAAGTTGTCAACGACATTCTTTTTTTCGTCAGTAGTCGATTTCCCTGTCCATGCCATATCAAACAATTTAGTATACAAACGAATACCAAATTCACGTTTACCCATACGAATTAATCCAGCGGCTGCACCAGACAAGGAAGCGGCGTTATCTGCTGTAAGTGAAGTATATCCTGTAGTCAAAATTTCCGCATGGTCTGGTCTCAAATATAAGATTGATTCAATATGGTTATCGTAGCATTGAACATAGCTGTTTTGCAGTTCATTATGAATATCATACTGCAAATATTCGGCAAAGAAGCTTATTAACCACTCAAAGCAGTCGGCCTTTTCTACATAACTTCTTTGGGCTATTCTTTGAAATAACTGCCAAATGGAATCAATATCATATAATTGATTGGTATATTCTTCATTGTTGTCTCTCAATGCAGAAACCCAATCGAAAGTATTATTCCAAATATTAAAGTACGACATTGGACCTTTTGCCTTTGCAGATACTACCGCTCTGGCAGATTCAATCACTAACTTTTTCTCCTCATCTGTTTCAAAACAAAACCATCCTGCACATGCTTTGCACAGTTTCAAAGCAGCATCGTATTGATTTTTGTTTTGAAAACACACGGGATTTAATCCAAAAACATCATCTTCTTCACAATCCGAGATCCAATCTAAATTCTCGGAAACAATAGATTCTGGAAACGAGATTTCCAATGGTATTTCAAACTCATAATCTTTCCAACTCATAGCATACTCCTTACTTGCGAGGATCCTCAGGCAGCGCATATTTTTTGCCAGCGGTCATCGGAACGACCTTCAAAGAAGATTCGTAGATGCTTTTCTCTTGTTTTTGCGCAGACTCGTAATCTGCATCAAGCTTATTTTTTTCATTGGTCAATTGACGAATCTTTTCGGCAAGCGCCTCAATATCCAGACGCAATTGCTTTTTCTTCCCAAATGCGAACAAACCAGCATCCTCGAGTTCTTTCTCAAGACGAGCCTTTTCTGAAGAGTTTTTTTCTGCATCATCCTTGTTTTGGCTGCAAGCGGTTTTATATTCTGATTTTAGTTTAGAGAGCGCATCGGAATACTTTTTTTCAATCTTGCTTGTTTCGGAAGAAATATACTCAGCTTTTGCTTTGTTAATTTCAGCAACTTCTTTTTCATACGCTTCCACTGCTTTTCTCAAGCGTTCAGCCTCTTCACGCTTTTTTGCTTCTTCCTTTTCTTTCTTAATGCGAGCTTCCTCGTCTTCCTTTGACTTCAATTCTGCAGCAGAAGATGCACAAACTTTTTCTAAATCCGCAGAGTCAAGATATCCCTTGATCGATGCAAAAGCTTTTTCGGCTTTTTTCATAGCCGTAGAGGTTTTGGCTGCGAGTTTTTGAGCCTTCGCATTCAAGTATGTTTTATGCTTGTCGAGATCTGCAAGAGCAACACCGTATTGTTCTGCTTCCTTTTTCCTTGTTTCTTCTGCGCAGACTTTATCCCACTTCTTCTTAATTGCGAGAAGCTCATCAGAAATTTCAAAATTGATAGTTTGATCGGACTTAATCTTAAAGCTCATTTTAGGAATATAAGAAATCCAATCATTTAGATTTTTTACAAGCTTTGCAAACAAATCGCTGTCTATGCCTTCATCGATATATTCCTTAAGGTCATTGTCGATGCCCATGATTTGTTTTTCAATTTCGCCACTCTTTTTCTCTATCTTTTCTTTAACTTGTTCAATGTATTTTTTTGCAGCATCCATATTGCTCTCAAAGCTCAAGGATACACCGATTTGATTCCCAGATCTGCTGCTGGACACGGAAGGTCTAATACCACTTCTTATCAGGCTCATGAGTTTATCAGGAACCTCAGAAGTAAAAGCTTCCCATTCTCTTTTAAACGATCTAAGCTTTGTTTCAGATTTTGCCAAATATTCCTGAGCTGTAATATTGTTTGCCATATCAATTCTCCTTTTTGCATTGTTAAACTAAACTTATGAGATTGCGTTTGTTGCATCATCGTTACTGGCGAATAAACTTTACTCATCCGAGATTATTTGCAACATTCATTTTATTAATGATAGTAATTGCTCTTTCATCGCCTTCCACGGCTTTCTGAGCAATTCGAGGGAAACCTTCGGGAGACAGATTCATTACACCATTACTAGGACGAGGTGCATCAGGAAGAACGCCTTCGTCAGCCAACTCATTTTCATATTCTTCAGCCTCTGCAAAAGCTCCCAATGCTTCCATGTAACCATCAGGAAGATCAGCCCCATCACCCTCATCGTCAAAATCGACTTCATCGGTACCTAGATAATCTTCTCCCCAATGTTCGTCATTCTCGCCGAGCATTTTGAATACTGCTGTCTTTCTTTCCAGTTCGGGATCATCAATAACTTCAAGAGCTTTCTCGTACCATTCAACAGCGGTCTTCATATTGCCCATTACGCCGTTTCCAAACTGATAACAGCGACCAACATCTGCCATTGCAAGTCCATAGCCCTGCTCGGCAGACTTCATGCAAAGATCAAACGCCTTTTTGTAGTCCTGCTCAAGAACATTGCCACGGAAGTAATAGCAAGCGAGACTATGCTGAGAAGGAGCATGACCAAGTTCTGCACCTTTTCGATAGTATTCAATGGCTTTCTCGACATTTTGCTCAACTCCACGACCATGCTCATAGGCCAGTGCAAGCACCCACAGTCCGTCTCCGTTATTTTGTGCAGCAGATTTTTGAGCCAATTCAAAAGCCTGCTCATAATCGTCCTCAGTGGTTCCTGCCTGCTCAAGAGAACTGGCGAGAGCCATCAGAACGCCAGCCAGATCGGCCTGCGCTTGAGCATCACCACTATTAATCTTTTTCATTGCTTCTGCTGCCTTGGTATACTTTTCAAGGAGAGCAGGGGCATCTTCATCCCCATTATCCGCAGCACGTTGCATCCAATAAGCAGCTTTTTCGAAATCACGCTTAATGCCATGACCCTTTGCACAATGCAGACCTAAGTTAAACTGTGCAATGGCGTTATCGAGCTCGGCGAGCTTAGTAAACCAATATATAGCCTGCTCGGGGTCTTCATCAATATCCTCATCCTCGTCGCCATTCAGATAAGCTATGGCAACAGCTTCCATGGCATTTTCATCGCCATTTTCTGCGGCTTCCAGCTTTTCTTCAAAGGACATCATTTCAAAAGCAGAGTTTGCCATAAAGTCATCCATATACGGTCTACCCATGGTAGGCGCACCGAATAATGTAGCACACATCATATCTGGACGATCCTTGCCGGAAACAATTTTATAAGTTAGCTCATCGCCTTCCATGCCAAGCATTACGCCTGCTTCATTGGGATCAATGTCGCCAAACTCGGCATCCCAATTATTTTCTTGTGCATAGAAACTCAGATTTCTACAAGCTTGGAAAAATGCACCAAAGTTCTTATGCAACATCTGGTCGGTTGTATTTCCAGATCCCTCTCCAGTTGCTTTATTTACAGTTAAAGTACCTAATTCAATTGCCATGTTTTCATCATGGGAGAAAATCTCACCTCTCTGAATAGCTTTTAACTGCCAGTTTTCCTCGTCTGCAGAAAACAGGAACCAGAATGGTGCGTCAATAAAATCAACAGAGATATTAACGGTCTGGTGGTCATCGGCATATTCCATGCCGATCAAATGATTTAATGTGTCAATATCACAGAAAAAGTTAGGTCTACTCATATCTATTCTCCTTCAATTTTTCATTGGAACATAATCATACCGGCAACTAATTCATCCGATAATTTGATTTCATCTTGGCTATATGCATCAGCAAGCTCAAGTTCACCGCCTATAGCCGTGCTTAGACCATTCAAAGTAGCTTTAATTCGCTCGACCATAATGGCAAGACGATCATCGCCATTGCTCATTTTGCGTGCATCAACTCGACAAACGGGGACTACATTCACGGAAATGTTATGCGAAAAGTCCCAATCAACTAACACCCATGCACGATACCTCTTGTTTAAGTTCTGGGCAAAACTTTCGTGCATCTTGAAGTAACCCTCGGAATACGAGATGGCTTCGGACTTTTCTGCTAACTCCATTGCTGTCTTGAATGCTGTATCCGCCAACAGGGTGCGCACAATGGCTTTGTTATCAGCAGCATACTTTCCAAGCACATTCACACCGCCTGTCTGCGTATAAGTGAAGTTATTGTCATTAAACCAAATTGTGCAAGAGCTATAGTCATCCGAAATTGCATTGGGTTTGCACATCATAAAGTACGTATTACCTACACCAGCAATTTCTTTTCCGTTCAGCATCTCATTCAAGACAGAACAAATCTCGATATGGCGTGTTCTGTAATCCTCCATATCTGCGATTTCATTCTTGCAAATGACGGTGAAGTTCAAGTCATTACTATCTTCGCCGAAAATATTCTTTTCCTTTTCTTTTTCAACACAGATATAGCAATCTTGTGCTTCGAATGCATCAATCGGACCGATTTCAAAGCGAATATAACCTTTTTCGCAGAGCAGATCAAACGACATGGACTCAATTTTTGCCGTGGTTTCTGCGTCGGTAATTGACAAGCAATCTCTCGTCGGAATTAAAAGCAACTTCTTCAAGCGACCATCAGCGTCAGCCCAGATGTTAGCCATAATTTCCTTGGTCGCTTCGTTATTAGCAGCCTGAGCAGCTTTTTTCGCAGCAGCTTTTTGTTCAGACACTCTCTGCACCCATTTTCCGTCTTTCCAAACTTCCATTACAATCGGCTGGGTTCCGTTGTCAACAACAAAGTCTAACACACCACCATCGTAGGTAAGATCCCAAGCTTCTTCTCCAAGGTCTTCTTCTGCCTTAAGACCGTCAAAATCGTCGGGATCGGCAAATCTTCTGATGAAGGCCGCTTCTGACAGAACCGCAATACCGAGGTCTTTCGCTTTTTTCATTTTGGACGAATTTGATTTAACATCATTGCAGATGAGATAATCAGTATTCTTGGACACAGTTTCTGTGACAGAACCACCAGCATCTTCGATAAACTCTACAAGTTCATCCCTGTTTTCAAAGAACTTAAGTTTGCCTGTTACCACGAATTTAAGGCCATCGCAATCTTCGGTTTCGATTTCGTCGGTATCTGCGTAGCTGGCGCTCATTCTTTTTCCATCTTTGATCTCAGTATACAGGCAAGGACCAACTTCGCCCTCAAAGCCATAAGTATGCTCGATGTTTGCTTCTTCGATGTCTCCATCCATAGAACCGAAAGCTTTCTCAAAATCAGCAACAACTGCTTCACGGGACCACGTTTCAACAGCTTCCCAATCCAGATGCGTGATATCCGCCTCGTTCAAGAGATCAATGAGTTCTCTTGCGAAATCAGAATAGTCATCCTCTTCCTTCGGTGGATAGATCGATTCGACTTCCCACAAAATGGTAGCTACGAGCCATGCGGAAATAGAGTCCATATCTGTAAAATAGGGAAGGCTCCAGTTTTCGCCACCATCAATGATTGCCGTTTCTCCAGACGGGAGTTCGATCTCCATCGTATCCGAGAATTCACCATCTTTTACATCTCTAAATTTGATACCGAGACCAGTTAATGCCTCAAACAGTCGCTTGTTTTTAATATTAAAGGTTAAGAAGCTGCTGTCACTTGAGTTCGTGACAAAATCTGTTCTAAACTTCATTTATTTTTCCTCCTTGAATTTTTTACGTTTTTCTTTGTTACAGAAAACAATTTCAGGCAACAGCGGACATCCACCTTTACACAAGTCCTGGTGCTCACATCCGGGGCAAGAGTTTTTTAGTTGCTTTCTAAATCGGTCGAAAATCTCACTATTCCAGCCTTCTTCTATGCTCATGGGTTTTAGTCGGACTGCAAATTTCCGCTTTTGGTCAAAGCTACACGGTAACAACGTCATATCTGAATCGATATAACAACTAAAACGTGCGCCTTCGCAGGTGTCTAACGATTGCGGCAGAATATGCTTGCAAAAACGAATAGCACCCGGAACATTGCAACTGTCCAAACCTACCTTGTAAGGGTGTACATTGTCAACTTCAGCAAAGAAACTTGCCACTTTAGGATCTTCAACACGTAAAACATTTTGCTGTGTGCCTTGGCCTGCGGGCTTGTGGAGCAAAAAGACAATTGCGTTTATGCCTTCTGGGAATGTATCGTTGTGAAGTCGTTCAATCGCTTCATCAATGGTATTGTTTCCTAAGACATAGTGAATGTTTGTTTTTACACCAGCATTTAGAAGCATTTTGATGGCATTTATGGTGTAATCACTTCGATACCAACTTACAGCAACAGCGCCACAATATTTCTTGCATATCTGAGCAATCTCTGGAGTCATGCCATAACCAGATGTTGTGAAGTTAGGTACTATATCATTTTCACGACATATCTTGAGCAGTTTTTCAAAGTGCTCATGCTGATCTGGGTCTCCTCGGCCTCCTAATGCGAACTGGTTGGATTTATGCCGACACTGTTCTGCAATCCATCTGAAATCCTCAACTGACATATTGGGCTTTTCAATTGTTAACCCGCTTTGATAACAACCAATACCAGCTTTTGCGCAAAGTCCCGTCTTGCCGTGAATGCAGTGTCCCATGATGCCTACATCGATGAGATTAGGGAAAGAGCCCATAAAAGGATCTATGCCTGTATCTTTTCCCTTATCATCCAAGATGCCAGTTCGAAGGTATGCGCCTGTTTCTGTGTCAAAAATGGAATAGAACCTGTATTTTTTATCAATAATCCTATATTTCAAGCACTTCACTCCCACTCTATTTCGTTTTTCTTGTGCTTTTGCAATTGGAATAATTGCTACAGCCAAGGAATTTACCGTATTGCCATTCACGGATATACATCGTACTTCCACATAAGGGACAGTTCTCAGAAGAGATATGTTCCATCTTCCACACCTCTCGTTTGGCACGTTTTCTTTCGTATTCTTTCTGTCGTTCCTCGTGTTCGAGTTGCGACTACATATATGCACAAAAACCTGTGCTTTTTATTTTACCTCATATTCATTTAATTTTTCTTGCAAACGATCCAAATCCGCCTGTGTAAAATTGCTTGGATCAATGCCGCACTTGTGGCAATGATACTCAAAGGTGCTACGGTCTATCTCAGTAAGCCCAGTGGATAACAGTGATTCTGTCAAACGGTCAATATGTTCATCACGAATGCCGTTATAACCGGCATCATCCATCATTGCCAACTGCCACGATTCAAACATAAATACCGCCCCTCCTAAATTAGCCCATTTCTGGAGGCCTCGGCAATGATCTGCTCCGGACTCCAGGTTTTTATTTCTCCCAGCATAGAATACATGGCAGGGTTAAAGTGTGCGCCTGTTCCGTAGTAGTCGTAGAGCTGGCTTCGTGCGTATTTGAC
>CAZYCT010000062.1:7719-11718 GCA_964646135.1 uncultured Coprococcus sp.
AGATTCTGCTTTGCACGAGTGACCGCTACATAGAACAGCTTGCGTTCGTCCTCCAAATCGCTCTTGTACTTCCTTTTATTTGCTTCAAAAACGCCGCCTAAGACATGCCAGTATTGCTTGCCACCCATATTGGAAACGGGGAACTCTCGTTTCATAAGTTCAGGCAAGAATACCGTATGGAACTCCAAGCCCTTCGCCTTGTGGACGGTCATGATCTGTACGGCATCTACATTTGGATCTTTCGGCTTGAAGCTGTGATATTTGTATTCATCCGCAGCCTGCGTACCCAGAAACTTTAATACGCCGGTAATACGAGCGGATAACTGCCAATCTCCATAGATTTCGTCGTAATCATCCAGTATCTTTGCAATACCATCCAAATCCATCCGGCGAGTCTCAATGTCATCAACTGCATCATCCAAAAAAGAAATTCTCTCGCAAAATCCCCGAATGATCTCACTTAGCGGCAGATTGCCACCTCTGGCACAGTTACGCAGGAACTTAAAGCCCATATTGAATACGCTATTGTCAACCAAATCCTGCCAACATTCATACAGCTTTGCTTTATCAATGTCAGAGAGGATCTGAAGCGTAGTAACAAAACGGTTGAAGTAGTTGCCTGCAAAGAAGTGCTCCGCACTATCGGTTTCAAAAGGAATACTGGCTCGGTCAAGTGCAGCAGAAATAGGTGCAATCACTTTCCCTTTTCTCACGAGAATTGCAATCTCGTTGTATGGCACTCCGGATTTCTTTAGCGCAGAGATTTGTTCTGCAATTGCATCGAACTGCTCTTTTTTATCACTGTATCGAGTAGCCTTGATTTCAGATGCAGTCTCGGTTGCACCGGAGATCATTTTTTTCCGGATGCGACGCTCGTTATGACCGATAACCGAGTCTGCTACATCGACAATACCGGGCGCACAACGGAAATTTTCCTCTAATCGCACTTGGTGCACATCATGGTAACGCTTAGAGAACGAGATCATATCGTCTGCATTGCTTCCACGGAATTGGTAAATCGTCTGATCGTCGTCTCCAACCACGCAGATATTTGCTCCTGCTTCCGCAATGCGTAGTATGAGCTTTTCCTGCAAATCGTTGACATCCTGATATTCATCCACAACGAGATGCTTGATCGTGGAAAGATACTTTTGAACTTCACAACTACGCTCAATCTGCCGCAACGTCTCGAAAATCAATAGTGAAAAGTCGATATAACCATGGCTGTACAAGCACTCGATATATTTGTCCAACACAATTCTGTGCTGCTCAGTCCAGGTATCAGCGTTTTCATAATCATCAATCATCTTGTCAATGCACTGCAAGAATAGATTGACATTGCGGGGATATACCTCCAAATCCAAATCACTCATGCCACACTCGTTGCTGTATCTCGTGACGAACAAATGGCTTTTTACCGTGTCGAGGACCTTGTATTCACGAAACTGTTCGGCATATTTATTGAGCAGATGATAGCAAAAGCCATGAATCGTGCCAACATACAGCTTCTCCGCATCCTGGGCAGAACCGTCTCCAAGTGCTTTTGCGATGCGTTTTTTCATCGATGCGGCGGCTTTCTCTGTGAAAGTAAATGCCACAATATTCTTCGGCTGCACATCAGGCTTCGTTTGCAAGATATTTGCGATCCGCCGTGTAATTACCTCGGTCTTACCGGAACCGGCACAGGCAATGATTTGGAGATTGCGATTGATTTCTGAAATTGCCTCCTGTTGCTCAGCAGTCAAGTCCATATTCTGCGCCATATTAGCCACCATAGTTCACAAGTAAATCGTAGAGTGTCTTGTTGACTTTTGCTTTTTCAAGGGCGTTTGTACCTTCCTTGATTGAAAAATGTTCCATTAAATACTCTCGATTGTTGTTGGAAAGGTCAAACTCCGCAGCGGTATCAGCGGCGAAATCAAGAAGATCATAAAACTCGTTCTCAATTTGCTTCATCCCCGTATATCTGGCTGCCCTAGTGAGCAACTTGGCCTGATTACCTAATGCTCCGGTGGAGACCAATACATCATCACCAACGAAAGCGAAGAACTTCGGCATTACCTGGTCAACATCTTCTGCACTTTCAATCACGGAAAGCGCAACGCCAGCCTTTCTTGCCGCATCTTTTCTATCGGCAATACCATCCCACGGACGAATCAGCTCTTGGAATTCTTCCGTGATTCTGCCATTGCGAACTTTCACCGCTGCAATTTGGTATATTCCTTTTGAGGCAGTTACGCTGAATGCTTCGGCACACCAAAATGCGCAATAGTTTTCTAAATTCTCATCAAAGCATTCCTGAATGGGAGTAAATTCACTTTCCTTGACTTTCTCAGGTCTACTCTCAATACGAGGATATTTGATTCCCTTTTCGTCATAGAACATTGCTACTGCACGGCGACGCTCCTCTGTGGCAGGCCAATATGGCTTCTTTGTGCGGTATCTGTTCGTATCCTCTTTCTGTTTTTCAAGTCTGGAAAGCATATTTTCGGGGGAGTAAAACAGGAATACTCTACAATCGACATTGTTGCACAGTGCAATGCCTTTTTCGGCAATAGCATCTGCTAAATCATACTCGCCAATCATGGCAAAATATTTAGCTACTACGGCATATAATTCACAGCAAAGTCCTTCGGTTTTTGCAACGACATCGCACCACATCTTCGGCTTGATAAAATCATTTGGAATATAGCTATCAATAAGGTTATATAGGACATTTTGCGTGTGAATGTCTGATAGTTCATGCGCCTGCACATATGCGATTGCCGCAGACTCAAAGTGCGGATCTCTCCGCATACGGTAATACTGGCAATAGTAAAATTCAGTTGTTTCGGAATCAAACAAAGCAAGGATTGATGGAATGACATCCCGCTCGGCATACTTCTCTGTAAGTCTGGCGGCATATTCTGCAAGATACGGGTTTTCACACACATCTGGCTTGTATGAGCGAATCTCATTAAAAACTTTATCTAAAACTTGCGGGGTTCGACACTCTCCGCACAGAAACGAGTCTGTTTCTTTTCCGCAATTAAGACATTTCATTGTGCTTCTCCAATTTGTTATTTTCTGTGGGTACAATCGGTGCAATGATTTCCAAGCAACAGTCTATTGCGAAACATGCTGACAGACATTTCAGCTCTATCTAGCACTTCATACTTCAAGCGATCTTCAAGTTTGCCCTCAAACAATGGGCCTGCGAATATTGTTATAGAATTCAAAACCGTTTCAGGAATATCAATCGCAGCTCTTTGAAACCCATGTCCCTCTGATAGAACTGCTTTAATTCTGATTTCACGCTCATAATCCCATGCTGAATTTTTTATATATCCCGTCAGTTCGGATATATGTGAAGCGTTCTTTATTTTAGTGTTTACAGCGGTACTCCATGCTAACTTCTCATCTGCTTCAGGATTATCGCAGTTAGAATACGCAACAGAAGACAAAAATAGTTTATTCTTGTCATCCACTTTCACATACCGACCTGTCGGTTTGAAATCTGCACACGATACTTCAATAATTCTATTTGTGGACTTAATCCAATTCCGAAAAATAGTTTTGGGAATGGTGAGTAAGACACCATCTTCCCATGGCTGTGCATACATACTCCACATACCGATGCTTTCTTTAACGTCTGTCATAAAACTTGCAAAGAACATATTTTTCCATCTCTTTGGATCTCCGTTTGCAAACTCCAATTGATCGTTTGTACAGGAAGCATTGCTCAAATGCCATTTTTTACTATCAAAAATATCAATGACTCTTTGAATTCTTGTATAGTGATAGAGATATTTGCGATTCTTAAGTCTCTCAGCGGAATCATCCAAGTACTCTATCATATCATCGACACTAGATATTTTAGAGAAGTCTTTCTCGCGATTTGGTTTGTTGTAAGGGTCCATTCTGCCCCTCCTTTTCAATCACTTTTTGAGCTTTCCGCTATAATAGCTCGGATCGCATTGAGTGCCTGGATGTCACGCTCGGTAGCGGTGGGAGTTGCAA
>CAZYCT010000063.1:0-11590 GCA_964646135.1 uncultured Coprococcus sp.
AGGGAAGATTGACAGAAGACGATGTGAAGGAAGCACTTCGCGAAGTCAAGATGGCTCTTTTGGAAGCAGATGTTAATTTCAAAGTTGTTAAGAAGTTTGTAAAAGATGTACAAGAGCGTGCGGTAGGTCAAGACGTGATGAACGGGTTGAATCCTGGTCAGATGGTAGTCAAGATTGTAAATGAAGAGCTGGTTCGCTTGATGGGATCTGAGACAACAGAGATTAAGCTTCAGCCTGGAAAGGCGAAGACTGTGATCATGATGGCAGGTCTTCAGGGAGCTGGTAAGACGACTACAACAGCGAAATTGGCAGGAAAGTTTAAGTTAAAAGGGAAGAAACCACTTTTGGTTGCCTGTGATGTTTATCGCCCGGCGGCAATCAAGCAGTTGCAGATCAATGGTGAGAAGCAAGGGGTTGAAGTCTTTTCTATAGGAGACAACCAGAAGCCTGCGAATATCGCAAAGGCAGCATTAGAGTATGCGAACAAGAATGGTCACGATTTGATTATTCTGGATACAGCTGGACGACTTCATGTGGATGAAGACATGATGGCAGAGCTGCAGGACATTAAGTCCGCAGTTGAAGTGCACCAGAGTATTTTAGTTGTGGATGCCATGACGGGACAGGACGCAGTTAATGTTGCGGAACATTTCAATCAGAAGATTGGAATCGATGGTGTAATCATCACCAAATTAGATGGTGATACAAGAGGCGGTGCAGCGCTTTCCATTAAAGCGGTGACGGGCTGTCCGATTTTATATGTAGGTATGGGAGAAAAACTTTCTGATTTGGAACAGTTTTACCCAGACCGTATGGCGTCAAGAATCCTTGGCATGGGTGATGTGCTTAGCTTGATAGAGAAAGCAAGCGAAGAGATCGATGAAGAACAGGCCAAGAAGATGACCGAGAAGATCAAGAAAGCACAATTTGATTTTGATGATTATCTGGAAAGTATGAATCAGATGAAGAAGATGGGTGGACTTGGCAGTGTGATGGGCATGCTTCCTGGACTTGGCGGAATGGGAGCGAAAGGAAAGATGCCGGAGGTCGATACGGATGCGGCAGAGAAGAAGATGGCCAGAATAGAAGCAATTATTCATTCCATGACTCCGGAAGAAAGAGCCAATCCGGATTTACTGAATCCTTCAAGAAAGCATCGTATTGCGAAGGGCGCAGGCGTTGATATTGCGGAAGTAAATAGAACTGTAAAGCAGTTCAATGAAATGAGAAAGATGATGAAACAGCTTCCAGGCATGTTTGGAGGCAAAGGAAAGAAAGGCAAATTCAGATTGCCGTTTTAACAAGGTATATACGCAAAGGCGATATATATAGATAACAAAAAATAATTTTATAGAAAAAAGATTTTAGGAGGACAATACAATGGCAGTAAAAATCAGATTAAGAAGAATGGGACAGAAGAAAGCACCTTTTTATAGAATCGTAGTTGCAGATTCTCGCTCACCAAGAGATGGAAAGTTCATCGATGAAATCGGAACATATGATCCAACTAAGAACCCAAGCGAATTCAAAGTAAACGAAGAAGCTGCTAAAAAATGGTTAGCAAACGGTGCACAGCCTACAGAAACAGTAGGAAAAATCTTTAAATTGGCTGGTATCGAAAAATAATTGGCTTCGCGGAGGTGCGAGTGAATGAAAAATTTAGTAGAAGTAATCACGAAAGCACTGGTAGACGAACCGGAAGGCGTAGTGATTACAGAAAAACAGGAAGGCAAAACTACGATTATCGAAGTACATGTTTCAGATAATGACATGGGAAAAGTAATCGGAAAGCAGGGACGTATTGCTAAGGCAATTCGTTCTGTTGTGAAAGCCGCTGCAGCCAAAGATGACAAAAAGGTTGTAGTTGAAATTATGCAGTAAGTTGGCAGAAAAGTATGAACGCAGGTAAGGGATTATCTGCGTTCATTGTTTCAAAAAGGAAGAAATTTATGCAGTCAAATGATTATTTACAAGTAGGGGTTATTACTACGACACATGGTATCCGCGGAGAAGTGAAAGTTTTCCCGACTACAGATGATCCAAGTAGATTTGAATATTTGAAGAAAGTGATGCTTGATACGGGAAGAAGCTATCTTCCACTGGAGATTGAAGGTGTAAAGTATTTTAAGCAGTTTGTTATTTTAAAATTCAAAGGAATCGATAATATCAATGATATTGAAAAATACTGTAAGTGTGCACTTCTTGTGTCACGAGAGGATGCAGTAGATTTGGAAGATGATGAGTATTTTATTACGGATATGATTGGAATGAATGTGGTGACAGATGAAGGAGAGGCATTCGGTGTTCTTGTGGATATTATGGAGACAGGAGCAAATGATGTCTACGTTGTGAAGTCAGAATCATACGGAGAAGTATTGCTTCCAGCTATCAAAGAATGTATCTTAGATGTGGATATAGAAGAACAGAAAATGACGATTCACATCATGGATGGACTTTTATAAGAGGATGAGAATATGAGATTCGATATCATGACATTATTTCCAGAGATGGTGATGAATGGATTAGGCACAAGTATCATAGGACGTGCGGTTAGTAAGGGAATTCTTGAAATTCAGGCATGGAATATCAGAGACTATGCCTTTAATAAGCATAACAGTGTTGATGATTATCCGTATGGAGGCGGTGCTGGAATGTTGATGCAGGCAGAGCCGGTATATCAGACTTATCGTGCAATCTGTGATGCGATTGAAACAAAAGAAGAGAAGAAACCGCGAGTAGTGTATTTATCCCCACAGGGGAAGACCTTTAATCAAAGCATGGCAGAAGAATTTGCGAAGGAAGAAGAGCTGATTTTGCTTTGTGGGCATTATGAAGGAATTGATGAGCGTGTATTGGAAGAGATTGTGACTGATTATGTTTCGGCTGGAGATTATGTACTCACAGGTGGAGAGCTTCCTGCTATGATCATGGTTGATGCGATTTCAAGATTAATTCCCGGGGTTTTGCATAACAATGTTTCGGCAGAGTTTGAGACATTTCAAGACAATTTGTTGGAATACCCTCATTACTCGAGGCCAGAAATCTGGCATGATAAAAAAGTTCCGCCAATTTTGCTTTCTGGTCACCACGCAAATGTGGAAAAGTGGCGTCGAGAACAGTCGGTGATTCGAACAGCCAAATGGCGTCCAGATCTTCTGGATAAAGCAGAACTAACGGAAAAAGAGAAAAAAATAGTAGAAAAAGTATTGCAAAACGAGATGGATTGTGATAATATATAACACGTTGTGAAAGTAGAGATGGTCCTCTGATACAGTTTGGAAGTATTAAGAACGTCAAGTTATGAAGGAGGTCACACAGATGAACGAAATTATTAAGAATATTGAAGCTGCACAGTTAAAAGAGAATGCTCCAGAATTTAGTGTTGGTGATACTGTAAGAGTATACGGTAAAATCAAAGAAGGAAACCGTGAAAGAATTCAGGTTTTCGAAGGAACAGTATTAAAAAGACAGGGCGGCGGCGCTAGAGAAACATTTACAGTAAGAAAGAGCTCTAACGGTGTTGGTGTTGAAAAGACATGGCCATTGCACTCACCAAACGTTGAAAAAGTAGAAGTTGTACGTAAAGGTAAAGTAAGACGTGCTAAATTGAACTACTTAAGAGGACGCGTTGGTAAGAGAGCAAAAGTTAAAGAATTAGTAAAATAGTAAATGGATTTGAGGGACAAATACGATTGGTACTTGTCCCTTTTCTTAATTTCAAGTATGATGGAATCATAGCAAAACCTGTAGATATAAGGAGATAGAATGCAAGGAAAGTTAAGTTTTGGAAAAGAAACCAGACATAGAAGAAATTGGGATTGGGTTCCGGAAGTGCTTATATGGATTGTGCAGATTGTGATTGTATGTGTAGCAGCATTTGTTTTTGTGTGGTATTTTGGACAGAGAGTGAGTACGATTGGTGACTCCATGAATCCGGTCTTACACAATGGAGATATTGTTTTGGTGGATCGATTTAGGTATGATGCAAGCACGCCGAAAAGGGGAGATCTTATTGTATTTAAACCGAAAGGTAATGAAAATCTGCATTCATCGATAAAGAGGATTGTTGGACTTCCAGGGGAGATAGTTCAGATAAAAGATGGAAAAATATATATTGATGGTAAAGAATTAGAAGAAAAATATGAAGTCACGGGATTTACGGAATCTGGGCTGGCAAAAGAAGAGATTGTGCTGGCAGGAGATGAGTTTTTTGTGATAGGTGACAATCGAGAAAGTAGTGAAGACAGTAGACATGCTGATGTAGGTAATGTAAAACGCGCAGAAATAGAAGGCAAGGCGTGGTTTATTTTGTCGCCAGCGAAAAGTGTAGGGTTTATTTAAGATAGAAGAGGAGAAAAAAGATGAATTTTCAATGGTATCCAGGTCATATGACCAAAGCGAAGCGAATGATGCAGGAGAATATCAAGTTGATCGATCTAGTGATTGAATTGGTTGATGCGAGAATTCCGATGAGCAGCCGCAACCCTGATATCGACGAATTGGGGAAGAATAAGGCGAGATTGATTCTTTTGAATAAGTCAGACCTTGCAGATGAGAAGCAGACTGAGCGCTGGGTAGAATTTTTTAAGAAAAAAGGTTATTCCGTGGTAAAGGTGAATTCTAGAAAAGGTGGAGGAATCAAATCGATTCACGGAGTCATTCAGGAAGCGTGTAAGGAAAAGATTGAACGAGATCGAAAGAGAGGAATTTTAAATCGCCCAGTTCGCGCGATGGTGGTAGGAATTCCAAATGTAGGAAAATCCACATTTATTAATGCTCTTGCAGGAAAAGCATGTGCTAAGACCGGAAATAAACCAGGAGTGACGAAGGGAAAACAGTGGATTCGTCTGAATAAGAATGTAGAATTATTAGATACGCCTGGAATTTTATGGCCGAAATTTGAAGACCAGGCGGTAGGTTTAAAATTAGCTTTTATTGGATCAATCAAAGATGAAATTATGAATTTGGAAGAGCTTGCGGCAGAACTTATTCATTTCCTTACGGACTATTATAAGGGAATTTTGAATGAAAAATATGGAATCGAAGAAGTTGGTGATCCATATGTATGCTTGAGTGAAATTGCTAAGAATCGCCATTGCCTTGTAAAAGGAAATGAGCTTGATACACTGAAGGCAGCCAATCTGCTTTTGGATGATTTTAGAAATGGACGCTTGGGAAGTATCACATTAGAATTTCCGGAGGAGTATTAACATGAGCGAAAGATCAAAAGTATTTCTGAAAGAACTTTTCGGATGGATTATCTATATTTTGATCATCATTGGTGTGACATATTTTATCATTACATTTATTGGACAACGAACGAAAGTAGAGGGCTCTTCTATGGAATCCACATTGTCTAACGGAGATAATCTTATTGTGGATAAGCTATCTTATCGTTTCCGAGATCCAGAAAGATATGACATCATTGT
Organism: uncultured Coprococcus sp.; assembly: GCA_964646135.1. Lineage (GTDB taxonomy): Bacteria > Bacillota > Clostridia > Lachnospirales > Lachnospiraceae > Allocoprococcus. The sequence continues at coordinate 5,430 of CAZYCT010000063.1, forward strand.
ATTTCCGTATCGCCATGCAGAACGTACATACTACATTAAGCGTATCATAGGTTTGCCAGGGGAAGAGGTACAGATTATTAATGGAGAAGTTTATATTGATGGCGCACTACTGGGAGAACAATATGGTTTAGAAGTGATGGAGAGAGCAGGAATTGCTGAAACTCCGATTCAATTGGGCGAAGATGAGTATTTTGTGCTTGGAGACAATCGAAATCATAGTTCAGACAGCCGTGACCCAAGTGTTGGGGTGTTGAAACGAAATGAATTAATAGGACGTGCGTGGGTACGCATTTATCCGTTTAATAAAATGGAAGTGATCAAACATGAGTAAGAAAAGTATTCGTGAGATAGAAGAAGAATTGCAAAATTGTTGTGGTGATAGGGATGAACTTTACCAGTTTTATCAATCCGATGAACGAAGTGGTGTTCAAAAATTGCTTTTAAAATACAAAAAGCAGGATTTGAAATTAAAAGAAGAAATCGAGCGGACAAATCGTATGAGTGTATACGAGAATGAGTATCGCAAGATGGGGTATGTGTGTGGAATTGACGAAGTGGGACGAGGCCCACTGGCAGGTCCAGTTGTGGCAGGTGCTGTGATTCTTCCGGAAAATCATGGGATTTTGTATTTAAATGATTCCAAGCAGCTTTCGGCGAAAAAAAGAGAAGAATTGTATGACATCATTATGGAGCGTGCACTAGCTGTAGGGATTGGAATGGTAAGTCCGGCGCGTATAGATGAAATTAATATTTTGCAGGCTACTTATGAAGCAATGCGAGAAGCAATTAGCAAACTCAAGATACAGCCAGATGTACTTTTAAATGATGCAGTCACGATTCCAGAAGTGAACATTCGGCAAGTGCCAATCATCAAAGGAGATGCAAAGAGTGTTTCGATTGCGGCGGCCAGCATTGTAGCTAAGGTTACGCGAGACCGTTTGATGGAAGAATATGATAAAATTCTTCCAGGTTATGGATTTTGCAGCAATAAGGGATACGGTTCGTCAGAACATATTGCTGCACTGAAAGAATTAGGTCCGACACCAATTCATAGGAAATCATTTATAGGTAATTTTGTACCGATTGTGTAAGTGTGTGAGAAATCGAACAAAATGAATGAACAGAAAAGAAAACTTAAAGAAAAAGGGCTGTCAGTTTGAACGAAAGGCAGGGGCATTTCTAGAAGAAAGAGGATATCAGATTTTAGAATATAATTTTCGATGTCCTTATGCAGAGATTGATATTATTGCAAAGAAGGGGAACGTGCTCATTTTTTGCGAGGTAAAATATCGAAAAGGGACAGATATGATGTGTCCTTTAGAAGCTGTACATCGAAGAAAAATGCAGAGAATTTCTACTGCAGCACTTTTTTATATTGCAAAGCATTCAGATACAGATAGTCAATATAGGTTTGATGTGATTGGAATGAATGACAAAGAAGTCATTCATATAGAAAATGCGTTTGCATTTGGAGGTCAATAGGGAGATTAACATGGGGTTGAGTTTGAAATTTAAGAACAAAGCAAGAGTGATGTGTATCAAAGAAGTGAATCAAGTTCCTGTTCTACAGTATCCGTTGCTGAATATGACGGGTGTGGTCAATCATGGAATCTCCACGAGAGAAGGTGGCGTGAGTGAAGGAATTTATCGAAGTATGAACTTAAGTTTCTCAAGAGGCGATGATCCAAAGTGCGTGTTGGAAAATTATCAAAGAATTGCCAAGACCATTGGTGTCGATGTGGAACGAATGGTGTGTTCTGCCCAGACCCATACTACGAATCTTCGGGTCGTGACCCAGGAAGATGCCGGGAAAGGTGTTTTGAGGGAAAAAGATTACACGGATATCGATGGATTAATCACAAATGTTCCGGGATTATGTCTGGTGACTTTCTACGCAGATTGTGTGCCGCTGCTCTTCGTAGATCCAGTGAAGAAGGTTGTTGCCGCAAGTCACTCTGGATGGCGTGGCACTGTCGGGAAGATTGGAAAAGCGACCGTAGAACGCATGCGAGAAGAATTTGGATGTTTACCAGAAGATATTTATGCAGTAGTAGGTCCATCGATTTGCCAGGAGTGTTACGAAGTAAGTGAAGATGTTGTGGAGGAGTTCCGACAGAATTTTGCGCCCGAACATTGGGAAAGGTTATTTTATAGCAAGGAAAATGGAAAGTATCAATTAAATCTGTGGGCAGCAAATGAACTGATTTTATTAGAAGCTGGAATTGCGCCCGAACATATGGAAATTACGAATCTTTGTACTTGCTGCAATCCAGAAAGTTTGTTTTCGCACAGAGCATCAGAAGGAAAGCGAGGAAATCTAGCGGCTTTTATTGCTCTGAAGGAGGAGATATAGTGGAAGTACGGAGCTTAACATTTTTGGAACGATTTTTAGAGAACAAGGGAAGTGAGCTTTTGGCTTTTGGAGTAAAGGTTTTGCTGACCTTACTATTTTTCTGGGTTGGGCATAAGATTATCAATTGGCTGCGGAAGATTATTTGCCTTTCCATGGAAAGAGCAGGAGTCGACACTGGGGTGAGACAGTTTGCGGATTCCCTTTTAAAATATGGTCTTTATATTTTACTTGCGGTGCTGCTCGCCAACAATCTTGGTGTAGAGTCTACGTCGATTGCGGCACTTGTGGCGTCGGCAGGTATGGCAGTCAGCCTGGCTCTTCAAGGGAGTTTATCGAATTTGGCAGGTGGAATTTTGATTCTGGTATTAAAACCATTTCAGGTAGGAGATTATATTATTGAACATACTAATGGAAATGAAGGTACAGTAAAAGAAATTCAGATTTTTTACACAAAGCTTGCAACGGTAGATAATAAAATTATTGTGATTCCAAATGGGACACTTTCTAACAATAGTTTGACAAATGTTACTTCCTGTGAATTTCGTCAATTGGATTTGCGAATTGGAATTTCTTACGAGACAAATCTGCTCAAAGCCAAAGAGGTACTGACGGAACTTATAGGACAGTGTGAATCGATTCAGAAAGATCAAGAGTGTCAGGTGTTTGTGGATGAATTGGCTTCTAGTGCAGTCATATTAGGAATTCGTGCGTGGGTCAAGACAGAAGAGTATCTGACAACAAAATGGGAATTGTTGGAAAAGATGAAGCTAGTATTTGACGCGGAAGGGATTGAGATTCCGTATGACCGGTTACAAGTGTATCTTGACAAATAGTTAACAAGGAGACTAGAATATATGCGAGTGATTGCTGGAAAAGCACGCAGGACACAGTTAAAGACGATAGAAGGATTTGAGACAAGACCGACCACGGATCGAATCAAAGAAACATTATTTAATATGATTTCTCACAGACTTGCAGATAGTAATTTCTTGGATTTGTTTGCAGGAAGTGGTGGAATCGGAATAGAAGCACTCAGCCGAGGGGCAAGTGAAGCGGTGTTTGTGGAGATGAATCCGAAAGCTGTGGCGTGTATCAGGGAGAATTTGAAGAATACAAAATTAACGGATCAGGCAGAAGTGCTTCAGACAGATGTTCTAAGTGCACTTAGAAGATTGGAAGGAAGACAGAAGTTTGATTACGTTTTTATGGATCCGCCATATGACCATCTTCTCGAGAAGGATGTGTTGACTTATTTGGCAGAGAGTAATATTTTGAACAAGGAAGCCTTAATTATTGTGGAAGCATCCTTGGAGACAGCGTTTGATTACGTAGAAGAACTGGGATATTCTGTGATAAAAAGAAAAGAATACAAGACAAATGTGCATCTTTTTTTAGAGAGAAAGGAATAGCAAGATGTTAAGAGGAATCTATCCGGGAAGTTTTGATCCTGTTACAAATGGACATATTGATATTATACGACGAGGCAGCGGATTGGTTGACGAGTTGGTCGTTGGTGTGCTTCAGAATAACGCAAAAATGCCGTTGTTTTCTGTAGAAGAACGTGTTAAAATGTTAGAGGAAGTGACAGCTGATTTACCAAATGTGCGAATAGAGCCGTTTGATGGTCTGCTTGTCGATTTTGTCAAAAAGATGGACGCGCATGTCGTGATTCGTGGACTTCGGGCAATTACAGATTTTGAGTATGAGTTGCAGATGGCACAGACCAATTATAAATTGGCACCGGAAGTAGAATATATTTTCCTCCCTACGAACTTACTTTATTCGTATTTAAGCTCATCGATGGTGAAGGAAGTTGCGACTTTTGGAGGTGACATTTCGCAGTTTGTTCCAGAAATTGTCGTTGATAGAATCAAAGAAAGATACCGTTAGAGAAAGCGGTAAGAAGGAGAGTGTAAAATGAGCAGCCGTATTGAACAGATCATTGAAGAAATTGAAGAGTATATTGATAGCTGTAAGTTTCAGCCATTATCTACTACAAAGATTATTGTGAATAAGGATCAGATCGATGAACTTTTGCGTGAATTGCGTATGAAGACACCAGACGAGATCAAGCGTTATCAGAAAATTATTGCAAACAAGGATGCGATTCTTGCTGATGCTCAAGCAAAGGCTGAGACCATGTTAGAAGAAGCGCACATTCAGACGAATGAACTTGTAAGTGAGCATGAAATCATGCAGCAGGCATATGCACAGGCAAACGAAATTGTTATGGCAGCAACAGAGCAGGCGCAGCAGATATTAGATAATGCAACAAGCGATGCAAATGATATTCGTATTGGTGCAATTCAGTATACAGATCACTTGCTTGCGCAGGCAGAGGGTATTATTGGAAGCACATTAGACAGCTATACAACACGCTATGACAATTTGGTGAATTCTTTGAAGGAACACTACGATATCGTGCGTGCGAATCGTGCAGAACTTGAAGTTCCAGAAATGTCTTCACGTGGACTTGAAGCTGAATTTGGTAGTGATGCTGAGTAGGGGAGCATTCAGAATCAACGCCAGAATTTTAAGTAGAAGAATATAAAAAGTAACGATAAAAAACTGGTCACTATTGCAGTGATCAGTTTTTCTTTTATGTAGCGACAAAAAGAAAAATCAGCTGCAGAAATGATACATTTTGTTTGAAAAGCAGCACATAATCCACCAAAAGAGAGCAGTGTCATAGACAGCACATAGCGTAGATAAAAGGGAAGCGGTTGCTCGGAGAGTATTTTGACACCATTAGTAAGCTCTAAAGATGGCAGGAATATGTTCGTCCACAGAAAATGATCGCAGGGTATGATTTTAAGGAGAAATAGAATCACACAAAATGAAATAATATATCCACCTATTTTCAAAATAATTTCCATACTTTCCCAGATACTTTCATCCAGTTTCGCTGTGAGATTGGTGGATTTAAAAGAGATGGAAGGGGAAAGATGCCTTGGCTTAAAGGTATAGTTTGGGCGAAACAGGAAGCTTGAAATGATTACTGATGCCCAAAATATAAGAAGGCTTGGATAAGCCAATGAGCTTTTTCGCAAAGACTGATCAAATAGGAAGCCGATCAAAAATCCAGGGCTAGTATTGTTGCAGAAAGAAAGCAGATATTCCCCTTCTTCTTTTGTGATTTTTTGTTCAGTGACTAAGGAGACAATTGCTTTAGCACCAATCGGTGTGCCACAAAAGAAACCGCACAGGACGGCGTAGGAAGAACAGTCAGATATACGAAAAAAAGGGCCAAATAAAGGCGATAGTATACGAGAAAAACGAAAAATTGTGCCAGTTCTTAGAAGGAGAGCGTTCATGATGAAAAATGGAAAAAGTGTAGGGAAAACTGTATGAAACCACAGTGTGATTCCCATACTTGCTCCTTGGAAGAGAGAAGATGGAAAAAGCAGCATGAAAAAGAAACAGATGATTAATATAAATGGAAGCATAACAAAAACTCATGTTTTTGAAAGTATATGTCCACAAAAATCCTTTTATGTTTATTTTAACTATGGTATACTGAGATAATATGGAGGAAATATGCATGTTTACATTACCAGTAGAATTTGAAGAAAAGATGAAACGCTTGTTAGGCGATGAATTTGATGATTATATAAAATGTTATGACGAGCCGAGATATTACGGACTTCGTGTGAATACACAGAAAATTTCTGTAGAAGAATTTAAAAGAATCTGTCCGTTTGAGATTACACCGATTCCGTGGATAGAGAATGGTTTTTATTATGACGGAGAGAATGTATCTCCTGCAAAGCATCCATACTATTTTGCAGGGCTGTACTATCTTCAGGAG
>CAZYCT010000064.1:0-11368 GCA_964646135.1 uncultured Coprococcus sp.
CTGATGCACCTTCTACTACTGGTGTTCCAACTTTAAGTTCATTATCACTTACTGCGAGAACCTGGTCAAATGTATAAGTCTGTCCGGCTTCTACACCAAGCTTTTCTACTTTAATGATATCGCCTTCGGCTACTTTGTACTGTTTACCACCTGTTGCTATAATTGCGTACATATGGCACCTCCTATTATCATTACTCGCCAACTTTGGTGTCTATTTTAGATCTTATAACCTCGTTGTGCGGCATACTCATAAAATATACAACATCTAGTACTTCTGTGTCAATACTTTTTTTTATTTTTCTATATTAATTTTCAACAGATTCGCTGCATTTTTCCAGAATATCTTCTCTCTCTCTTCTTCTGTGAGTTTCATGTGTTTCATGTATTCTACATATTCTTTCTGTCCTGCCCACGGCGAGTCTGTCGCGAACAAAATCTTATCCACTGAATGACTGCGAAACATACGGAGCATACGCTCTTCTGGAATATGGTCCAAAACATACCCCGTATCAAGATAGACATTCTCTCCTAAGATGTATTCCTCAATATCATCCAGTAAATCATTTCCCCCCATATGTGCCAATACCATCTTCTCTGGCTGCACATCTCTTAGTACTTCTCGTATCATCTTTGGTGTTCCGTGTACATTCTCTGGTGACAAAGGATCATTTCCCGCATGAGTTACAATGATAAATCCTAATTGTGACGCGTAATCGATTACGTGCTTCATTCGAATATCATTGAAATACATTTCTTGATAATCTGGATGAAACTTAATTCCAATAAATCCCATCTCTTTCAGCTGTCGCAATTCCTCTTTATAATTTTCACTTGCCGGATGAATCCCTCCAAGTGAATACAAGGGCTTTCCTCTAAATTGCATCGCAAAGCGATTGATAGATTCAAATTGTGATGGTTTTGTCACAACAGGCAAAATGACAGATAAATCAATTCCTGCTTCTTTCATAGATGCAGTCAATCCATCTACCATCCCATTCGTATGTGGATCCACCTGAATGATTCCCCCTAAATGTGCAATTGTTCGAGAAGCAATCTTCTCAGGAAAAATATGCGTATGCATATCAATGATCATAAATAACATCTCCTTGCTGTCTTAAATCTGTGTCTCTACAAAATATCATAAATAGAACAAATTACTCGTCTGACATTTTTTCTTTACTTTATTACTTTAAAGTGAAGAATGCAAGTGTTTTTTTTATTATTTTTATGTCAAACTTTCCGCGAGCGTCTTCTGAATTTTTTTTCTTGTAATTTCTACTAACTGAAGTCGTGTCATATCCACCACGTTACCTGGGTTAGTATCCAGATTCATTTCTTTTTGTAGAAGGCTCATAAGCTGCTCTTTTTCTTCTATTTTCTCCATATTAATAAAATCTATCAAAATAATTCCCGATAAATTGCGAAGACGAATCTGCCGAGCTGCTTCCTTTGCCGCCTCGCAGTTCACTTCCCACAAAGCACGTTCTTTTTTTTGATTTTTCCCAGAATTGACATCTATAACTGTTAGTGCCTCTGTCGGCTGTATCACCAAATATGCCCCTGATTTTAGCCACACCCGCTCTTGGAGTGCCAGTTCCGTTTCGTGTTCCAGGCTATAACATTTTTCCAGCGGATAAGTAGCATCCGTATATGCACGAAGCAGCGCAAGGTCTTCTGGCTGTTCTGTTTCTAAAAACACTTTTACTTCTTCATGTAATCTTCCTTCTTCGCACACAGCATCCACTACAATTTCTTCTAATTTTTCTCGTCTTACATTGCGAAGTACAGAAAAAATGGTATCTTCTGCCTGTTTCAAACAGGTAAAACAAGTGCGCATCTTTCCATATTGAACCACTTTAAGATAAGACCTATAAAGTCTGGATATATCATTTTCCAACTGCTCGTATGTTGCATCTCCCGCATTTGTCCGAAAAATAATTCCGAATGATTCTTCATAACAGCTCCCTTGATTTTTCCACCAATTTAAAATTTCTTCGCGCCTTTTCTTTGACAGTTTTGTCGAAACACCTACCGTTTGATTTCCCGATGTAAGAACCACATACTTCCCTGTAAAGTTCAAATTCCCACTCACTTGTGGCTGCTTCGTCTTTAGTGCCTCTTTTTGAATCTGAACAATCAGTTCATCTCCCACATTGCACTCCTTTTTTCCAAATTTCCTGGTAAAAATAGGAGCATATTTTTCTTCCAGCGAATAGTAGCACTCCCTGCCTTCTCCAATATCTACAAAAGCTCCCTTTCCATTTGGAAGAATCTTTTTGACTTTCCCTATATAAATCTCACCGAGCTGTCCAGTTTGCTTTTCTGATGAGCCGTAATGTAATTCTACAAGTTTTTCATTTTCAAAAAGGGCGGCTAAACGCCGGCCCTTGCACACTGTCAAAACAATCTTCTGCCCCATTTTTACACGATCTCCGTTCCCAGACTATCTAGTGGCACAAACTTTGACTGCCCCTGTGTTCCAATATCTGCGAAGGTTTCCAACCGATGGTGTACTACTTTGGCTTTGTCCATACCACAATACTCTACAAATGCATCTACAACAAGTTCTGGCTTCAGGTTCTGCACACTTCCAGCTGCCACACGCATGTAAATAGCATCATTTTCTGGTCTCAAATCGTAAATCATAGTTTTTATGTCAACTTCTTTATTGCTCTTCTTTGTCTCTTTCCACACCAGGATTTCTTCTTGTGCATAAAAATCGTTCAACTTTTCTTTCCAATTATCTGGAAGCGCTCCCTCTTGAACATAAGAAAGATAGTCCGCTCCTGCCACAATTGTCATTCCTTGATTCTTCTTGCCATCTGGTATTTCCACGAAGCTCACCACTTCCATGCCCTCTACCATCTGTTCATTTAATCTTCTAACTGCTTCTTCACTGGAAATAGCCTCTCTAAGCTCGATATCGAAATATTCTCCATCACTCGTAAGTCCTACTCCAAGTGGATTCGCAAAAGACATAATCATATGCGGACTATACCCTTCTGAAAATTTGATTGGAATTTCTGCACGTCGAATCGCTTTCTGAAAATAACGCATCATATCCAGATGTCCTACAAATTTCATGACACCATTCTTTCGAAATTTAATTCTTGCCTTCAAAGCAAACACCTCCCCCATACGATGCTGCACCACATCCTGCACATTTTTCACGACAATTCGGAGTAATCTCTCCATTCATAGCCTTTTCCCATTCCCGTCGAAGGAATTTCTTTGTCACACCGCAATCAATAAAATCCCATGGGAAGACTTCATCTTCTTCTCGTGTGCGCGAATTGTAAAATTCCATAGAAATACCTGTGTTTTCAAATGCTTCAAGCCAGCGTTCATATTGGAAATGTTCGCCCCAGGAATCATAGATACAACCCAATTTGTATGCTTCTTCTAAGACTTGTCCCATTCTTCTGTCACCGCGTGCAAACACACCTTCCAAAACTGTGCCTTCCGCATTATGCCAATTATATTTTAAACTCTTTCGATTTAACTGATTTCGCATTGCCTCTTGTACCACGTTTGCTCTGCGAATATATTCTTCACATGTATACATACTCGTCCACTGAAGTGGCGTAAATGGTTTTGGCACAAAAAATGAACTGCTTGCTGTAATCTGACATTTCCCATTTCGCTGATCTTTCGGGATTTCATAATATCTTCTTGCAACTTTATCTGCAAGAACAGCAATTCCTTCCATATCTTCTTCTGTCTCAGTCGGAAGTCCCAGCATAAAGTACAGTTTCACTTTATTCCAACCGCCTTCAAAAGCCTGGCCGGCACCATTTAAAATATCCTCTTCTGTCAATCCTTTATTGATGACATTACGCATTCTCTGCGTTCCTGCCTCTGGCGCAAAGGTCAGACTACTCTTGCGTATATCCTGCACTTTACTCATAACATCCAAAGAAAAAGCATCGATTCGAAGAGAAGGCAATGAGATGTTTACTCCCTGATTTTGAAATTCGTCAATCAAAAAGTACACGATTTCTTTTAATTCATTATAATCACTAGAACTCAGAGAACTTAACGTTATCTCTTCATGCCCTGTATTTTTAATCAGTGCCCTTGCTGTTTCTTTCAGCATTTCCAAATCACGCGGCCTGATTGGGCGATAAATCATTCCAGCCTGGCAAAATCTGCAACCTCTGATACACCCGCGCTGAATCTCCAGCACTGCTCGATCTTGTGTTGCCTTAATAAAAGGTACAACTGGTTTCAATGGATACGGAGCCTGCTCCATGTGTACTGCCACTTGTCTGCGTATTTTATCCTTTGCATGTGGATTATTTGGCACCATACTTAAAATCGTCCCATCTTCTTTGTATGAGACATCATAGAATGCTGGTACATAGATTCCCTCTATCTCAGCCGCCATTTCCAAGAATTGCTGGCGTTCTCCTCCCTGCTTCTTCCACTCTTTGTAAACATCAAGCAATTGATCGTATACAACCTCTCCTTCTCCTATATAAAAGAGATCGAAAAAGTCTGCCAAAGGTTCTGGGTTGATTGCACATGGACCACCACCAATCACAAATGGATGTTCCAAAGTTCTCTGGGCGCTGTGAAGTGGAATCTGTGAAAGTTCCAGCACTTGCAAGATATTGGTATAGCACATTTCAAACTGTAATGTAATTCCAAGGAAATCAAAATCTTTTATCGGATCCTGGGATTCCAGTGCAAACAGCGGAATCTGTTTTTCACGCATAATCTTGTCCAAATCTACCCACGGTGAATACACCCTTTCACACCATGTGTCTGTTCTTCGGTTGAACATATCATATAAAATTTGAATTCCCAAATGAGACATTCCTATTTCATAAACTTCTGGAAAGCACATAGCAAATCGAATGTCAATTTCCTCTTTATTTTTCACAACTGAATTGACTTCATTTCCGATATATCTTGCCGGCTTTTCAACCGTTAATAATATTTCATCATCGAGTGCTAATTTTCTCATATTCTAAATTTATCCTTTCTCATAAATGCTTATTTTATCACAACACTTTAACAAAATAGTGCATTTCTTATTCCCCATAATATCAGTAAATGTACTGGATAAAATCCATAAAACACCGCTTTCGGTAAATGAATCTCTCCTCTTTTACCTGTATAACGATAAATCATCACAAACGCAAAAACCGAGGTAATCTCATAGCTGAACAAAATGCTGCCAACCACACACCTCTTAAAATGTTCTTCTCTCAAATAATACAGTGCTGCAATCAACAAAATACCCATATAAGAATAATCTGTATGTAGTACAGCAGCGATACAGCAGCCCACTGACACTATGCCCACTACTGCATACTTGCTTTCACTATATTTCTCCATTCCACGCATAACAAGAAGCCCAATAAGTAATGTAAAGAACACATTTTGATGTGCTATTGTCAACTCACCATAAGCTGCCATGTCAAATGGAATCTCTGAAAGTACTGCAAATAACGCCATACGTCCCATGTACTTTGACCGATTTCTCGTATGAAGGAATCCTTCTACCAACAAAAAAGCATAGATTGGAAACGCCAATCTTCCAACCAGTCTCAGACAAACATCGATCATTTGACCAATTTCACTTTGACCAAGCCAAGTTGGCTCAATCAGTACTGCACCAATATGATCTAAAAACATCGACAAAAGCGCCACCAGCTTCAACTCGATTCCATCTAATTCCTTTTTCAACTGCATATCACCCTAACGCTTATCAAATTCCTCTGCAATATCATCCCAACAGATATCCCGCTCAACCATTAAAGAAATAACATGATACATTAAATCTGAAATTTCATGTGTGATATCATTTCTGTTCGGATTCTTGGCAGCAATAATCAGTTCTGTCGCCTCTTCTCCAATTTTCTTGAGAATCTTATCAATTCCATTTCCTGCCAAAATATCATTCGTCCAATCCTCTTTCGTTGGATTTTCTTTTCGGTAAGAAATCGAATGATAAACGCGGTCCAAAATCTGCAACGTAGAGATTTCTCTCCTACCTGTACCTGCAATCGGCTGAAAAAAGCAAGTTGGATTTCCAGTGTGACAAGCTGCTCCGATTTGTTCTACTTTTGCAAGAAGGGTGTCTTTATCACAGTCAACCGTCAGCGACTTGACAAACTGATAATTCCCCAGTTCATCCCCCTTTACCCGCAACTCATTTCTGCTTCGGCTAAAATATGTCATTTTTCCAGTTTTAATCGTCTGTTCAAAAGCCTCTTGATTCATGTAACCCATCATCAAAACTTCTGACGTCTTATAATTCTGAACCACAACCGGCAAAAGTCCCTCAGCATTTAAACGAAATTCTGAAAAATCCATGTAACTTTCAAATGCGGTCATCTTAATGCCTTCTGCAACACATCTATCTTTGTATTCTTTGAAATCCCGTTCTCGCTGACTGATAAATTTCCCAGAAAGACCTCGTATGCTAGGGCATTTCAAAACTTTAAATAATTCCGCTTCCTCCATCGTAGCGGTCACCATGATTCCAGGAATGTCTGTCACATTCATAACCGAATCCAAATCCACTCGATGCATGAATATCAATTCACTACTGTACTCTGTAATCAAATGCTGCTTTTTAAATAATTCATCAAAACTATTGATAGAAACAGCAATTTTTTCTTTTCCGTACCTCTTGGTCGCATCTTTTGCCATCTTTAACGCATCTACTTTTGAGAAATTCAAGATTGCACGTTTTGCACCCATATCCAGAATTCTCTCAATATCTTCAATTTGTCTAATATGTCCACCAACAATCATCGGAATCTTGATAATCCGATTCATTTGTCTTATCAAATCGAGAGTTTCATCATTTTCTTCATCTGTCTCAGCCAGATTAAAGATCAAAAGTTCATCCGCTCCCCGATCACTATATTCTCTTGCAAGCTTTACAACATCGTGAGCGATAACTTCCCGTTCATCAAACCATTTCACAGCTTCCCCATTTGCAATCAAAATACAGGGAATCAGTCTCTTATAACTCATCAATGTTCTCCTTTCCGTTTACCTTAATCTCCTCGTTTCACCACTTTTTGTTCATTCGTCACTAGATTGATGACTTGGATCTGGTGACTGTTCTGTACATATAAAATACTTCCCATCTGGTTTTGTTTTCCATATTCTATGTATGACTCTAAGGTCCTATTTTCTTCTTTTTTTAGCAGCGCAGTATCTTTCCCCTTGCTTCTGAAATCTTTTGCCAGACGAACTGCATCTTTCGCTCTCGTCTCATCATACAGAATCAAGGTTTGGTTTTGATCTTGCACAAACGCAACTTGATGAATCCACTGCGCTTTCATGAGCGCTTCTATATCTATGGTCGCTCCTACTGCAGGAATTTCTTTTCCAAATCCTTTTGCAAGACGATCATGACGCCCACCCTTTACAATTACATTTTCGAATCCTTTCGCATATCCACAAAATTGAATCCCTGTGCAACATTCTTTTTCTTCACTGAAACTAAGATCGAACCGGACAAATTTTTCTACTTTATAATAACCTAAAACTTGATAAATCTCTTCCAGTCGTCTAAGTGCATTTAATGCAACAGAGTTAGGTGCGATTCTTTTTGCTTCTGTCAACACTTCTAAATCGCCGTTTAATTCTGCCAACAAGGAGAATGCTTTTCTAGTCGCGGGCTTTACATCTGTAGCTCTCATCAACTTATCTAGATCTGTAAAATTGCGCCCCCATATGAGCTCGCGGATCTGCTCCTCTAGCTTTTCCTCTACGGCAGCATCATCCAGCAAACTTTGCAAAAAGACTCCATTATTCAGTCGAATTTGAAATTCTTCTAAACCAGAACATTTCAAACACTCAATAGCAAGTGCTAATATTTCTGCATCTGCTTCCACAGAATCCAAACCTAAAAGTTCAGCTCCTATCAGAGTTTTTTCTCCCAAACGGTTGTCAAACACGTTCCCTGTATAGCAAAATCTTGCTGGGAATTCCTGTTCTGTAAGTTCCGTAGCTGCCACCCTCACAATCTGCGGAACTATATCAGACCTCAACATCAATATTTCTCCATCTCGGTCAAATAATTTATACAACTCTTTTACAGAAATATTTCCTGCAATCTTACGAAATGTCTCCAGAAACTCAAACGTCGGTGTTTGAATATCCTGATACCCATACAGGTGCATTTCTCGTTTTAATTCACTTTCCAGGACATTTTTTCTCACACATTCATTCCCCAAAATATCCCTGACCCCTTCGGGTGTATATAATAACTGTTGCATACAAACAGCTCCTTTTACTCATTTATATCTCGATACTCTAAATCCTTCTGCAGCATATCTAAATATGGGACATAAGTCCCTCCTTTCAACTGAAAAATAAACTCGCTGCTAAGTTCATCATAGCGGATACTCTTTCTTCCGCCTTCCTGCGCCCGTTTCCAAAACTTTAATATTTCTTCATAACGCATATAATACAATTCATTTCGCTTGCTATAATAAATGATGAGAAATGAAATTCCTTCTTGCTTTTCAAAGTTTCCCATAAAGTTCACTTGATGCTCATGCAGATTTTGTAGCGGGAAGGTATCTGCTCCGCACTCCTTCGCATCAAAGCATACAGGAATTCCCTGCACCGCACCAATATAATCCACTGTACTTTGCTGGTCAAAATATGCCAGTGTAATGTGTCTATGCTCCTTATCTATCTTTACAGGTGTGATCGGAGTTGGTATTTTCTGAATCAATGCCAGACCTTGCGCCAAATATTTTTCATTGGTTCGATTGATAAAATCTTCTAATGTCGATCCTCTTAGCCCTCTAGATCCCCATGTTCCCATTGTATCTTCTCCCCTTTTAAAATATCTTCCATAATCTTTGGTACTGGTGCTTGAATCTGCATCTGTGCAAGCTTCGCCAATGCATCCTCAGTTTCGCCAAATTGCATTCTCCACGCATGCAATAGTTGATTGGAAAGATGATACTTCTGGCGCATTTTATCATTGATCTGTCTTTTCCCATATTTGGCATCTCCCACAATCGGATAGCCAATCGAAGATAGATGGGCACGAATCTGATGCGTGCGCCCTGTGATCAAATGCACTTCTAAAAGTGTCCATTGTTCATTTCCCGCCAACGGACGATAGGCCGTTTCTATTTCCTGTGCATCTTCAAATGCTTCTTTTTTTACAACAACCTTATTTGTCTTTTCGTCTTTTTTCAAATAGCCGTGAATATACTGCTCCTTTTCGACTTTTCCAGAAACTATAGTTAGATAATATTTATCCATTGTGCGTTTCTGAAACATCTCCCCTAACTGCTGCAACCCTTTTAAAGATTTTCCTGCTGCCACAATTCCACTTGTATTTCTGTCCAGCCGGTTGCAAATAGATGGTTTAAAGCTCAAAAGCTCTTCCTTCGTGATTGCACCTGTTCGCAGTAAATACGCAATCATATGTTCATTCAAGGAAACATCGGATGGCTGGGCTTTTTGAGACAACATACCTGCTGGTTTGTTCACAAACAACACATGCTCGTCTTCATACAGTACCGACAATTCCACCGCATCCTTCATCGCATGGTCAATTTCTTTCGAAACACATTTGGATTTTCCTGCAAACTTTTCAAATGTTTCATCCGAAAGAAAAAAAGTGATTTCATCACCTACGGCTAATTTTTCGTTTCCTTCTGCTTTTTTTCCATTCAAAGTAATGTTCTTCTTGCGAAGCATTTTATAAAAAAAGCTTTTTGGTGCATCACTCAAAATTTTGGCAAGCAGCTTGTCCATACGCTGTCCCGCTTCATTTTTTGTTACAGTGATTTTTTTCATTTTCAGTTTACCTTAAAGTGAAATGTCCAGAATCAACTGTTCCATTTCTTTCACCTTTCCACCTGATTTTTCTTTTTCAATCGTTGCAATACTCTGCATTCCCTCTGCACGACTCAAAAATGCAATATAGTCTTTAAATATTTTGACAGTAACTTTTTCTATTCCATTTTGTTCCAGCATCGATTTCACATATTTCGCAGTATACTCTGTATCAATCTTAGCTGACTTTGAATATCCGCAAATCACATTTTCTGACATAACCAAGGAATCAATTTTCATTGCTTTTTTTTCGCTTGTAACAATCAAATCAAACAAAACTGTTAAATTTTCTGTTTTACCTGTGATTTCCATTTCCGTATTTTCACTTATAGATGTGTGTGGTAATAACATGATCAAATTCACCATCGTGCGACAGGCAGGCAGACATGCAAGCACAGCTACTATCGTCATCCAATTTAAATTTGTTTTATAAATCAAATAACCTGTCACCAGAATCACTGCCACCAGTACAGCTTCTGCACCTATGATTGTTGCAAGTTGCCGTTTCTTCGCTGAAATATATCCTGCTGTTCCTTTTTGTACTTTCATATTATTTTCTCCCTGTGCTTTTAAATTCTCTTCATCACTTTCATCACTGTTTTATGAGGAAGTAGCTTAGTTGCCACTTCTGCGCCTTTCATTGGAGCACTATAAACTGAGACGTCTTTCTTGTCTCTTGCATCCAGTAATGCCTTTCTTACAACATCTTTTGCCTGTACCGTAAATGCTCCTTTCGCTAAGCTATCTGAAAATCCAGACCCCTGGAAAAATTCAGTTTCTACTGGTCCTGGGCACACGGCAGTTACATAAATCTGCTTTTCCCTAAGTTCTTCATTCAACGCTCTAGAAAAGCTCAGGACATAAGACTTGCTTGCCGCATAAACTGCAAATCCACTCTGCGGACAAAATGCAGCTGCGCTCGCCAAATTGACAATGCGACTTCCCTTTGACAAATACGGCATGCAGATACACACCATCTCTGTGAGGCCTCTACAATTCAAATCAATCATCTTAAGCTGCATGCTCTTGTCTTCACCGTAGATTTCTTCCACCGTTCCGTATTTTCCAAATCCAGCTGAGTTTACCAGCATTCGAACATCTGGGCGCACATTCTCCAGCCGATTCTGTATTTGCTTATACACTAATTCCTCCGTCAAATCTCCCGTAAAAATACGCACAAATGTCCGCATTTCGCTCTTCAATTCTAACAGACGCTCTTCTCGCCTTGCCACTACCCAAATCTCATCAAGTTCTTTATAAAAATATTCCAACTGATGCACAAACTCCTGACCAATTCCAGAAGAAGCACCTGTAACAATTGCTATTTTCATTTCAATCCCTATCCTTTTCTTTTATGAACATTCCTGATTGCTTTTTTCTTTTTCTGAATTTTTTCAACTTCTACCGTTTTCTTATCATTCTTTACTTTTTTCGGACGAATCAAGCATTTTTCTCCAAATCCTACCAGGTCCATTCTTCCAGCAGTGCGCAGTGCTTCCATAACTAAGTCATAATTTTTCGGATCACGATATTGAAT
>CAZYCT010000065.1:0-11237 GCA_964646135.1 uncultured Coprococcus sp.
CCATTGTAACCATCTGTTAAAGGTACTCCTAACTCACTTGCCACTTCATATTTGAATTTGTCTAATGCACCTTTTGCTTCAGGTACAGCTGTTCTGTTTGATGAACGATTTGTCATTTCATTTTCCTCCTTTTTTGTAACGATGATTTATGTTACGTTCCTAGTATGTGTAAAAGAACACAGATTATTCTGGAAAAAAATGAGAACGAAAAATTATACGAGTTCAGCAATTCTCGATACGCCTACATAGATTTCTGAGACTTTATACCAAGTTGGATAATCAGTAATTCCGGTAACAGGAAGTCCAAATACAGATTGAAAGACACGAATAGCTTCTGCTGTTGCTGAACCATATAGACCATCTACCGTGATGGTCGGTATGGCGGGATAAGCAACTGCAATACGGTTCAACTGTTCTTGAAGTTGACGTACTTTATCACCAGATGATCCAATCGCCAAATCATATCCTGGCCATGAGGAGGGAATGCCAGAAATTTCTTCAGCAGTATTGATATACATATTTTCTCCATAATAATATCGAAGAATTTCTATTGGAGTATAATCTTGATCACCTAATGCTTTTGAACCCCACTGCGTCATCCAGTTTGGACATTGCACTTGGCGCCCATCACAATACTGTGTTAAAATAGGTTGGCGAACATTAGGTCTAGATAAATAGCTTGCAAAAAGTTCATCTACGATTAGCGAAATGTTCTGATAAATATTTCGCTCGGGAATCCACTTGTGGTCAAATGCGGTGGAAGAAGTAATCGTAAAATCGTAGCCTTGATTACGATAGTATTCAGTGTAAACTCGATTTAGGGTGAACGACATAATCGCAAGTACATTTGCTCGAATGGTATTTTCCGGCCACGTAGCATAAATTTCACTTGATGCCACATTTTTAATATAATCTTTGTATTTTACATAATAATTTTGTGCAGTACTGTCGCGAGGGGAACCGTCATGAACAACAATATATTCAGGAACAACTACACGACTAAGAACAATCTCGCCAGTTTCATTTATTGGTTTAATTTCAGGTTCTGGAATTTTAGCAGGGTACACACCATACAAAGTGTGTGCAGGTATGACATAAATCTGAGGTGCTTCATTGGATGCATAAGGATTTAATTGTATGTTTTGCAATGCGAGTGTATCAGCTAGGATTTCTGAACCAGAAATAGTGAGCGTTTCATGTTCTGCTGCACTCACTGTAAGTGTGTATTCAGAATACGGCTGTATTTCATTATTGATATTCAAACTATATTCAACTGGTGGTGCGGGAAGATCAATGGTTGCTGTATTTCCCGAAATATTAGTTGTTAATTCTTCCAATATACTTTCTGGCACTCCGGTATAGGAAATACGTACAGTTGCATTTTCGATGGGAGCAGAAGTTACCTTTGATACGATAGATATTTTTAATTGCCCACGCGCTGTGGCATTTTGCATAGATTGTAGCATTTGCGAACCCCGAAATAGATTTTAGTAATAGTTTATGCATTTATTTAAGAAAATTGTATATTCAAAGATTTTCTATCTAAAGAATCCCTTCCATGGAAGATGCTTGACTTTATTCAGTGCTATGGTTATACTGAAGAAAAGCAGGATGTACTCGAGAAAAATGATAGGGCAGATGAAAGACCACGTGAATAAGGGTTTCTTTTATCTGTTTTTTTCATAAATTATTTGGAGTACAAAATGCATATGGAGGAGGAATTTATATGAGCGCAGTTACAGAGGTTATGGATTATATTAAGGGATTTGATGACGAAGTGGGAATGGCGCTTGACCTGGAACTCGGACGTCAAAGAAGAAATCTTGAACTGATTGCTTCGGAAAATATTGTTAGTCCAGCAGTGATGTTGGCAATGGGAACAGTACCTACCAATAAATATGCTGAGGGGTATTCGGGAAAAAGATATTATGGTGGATGTGAATATATTGATGTCATAGAAAATCTTGCAATAGAGCGTGCTAAAAAGCTGTTTGGGTGCGAACATGTCTGTGTACAGCCACATTCAGGGGCAAATGCCAATATGGCAGTATATCAAGCACTTTTGCAGCCAGGAGATACAGTGATGGGACTCAATCTTGCTCATGGCGGACATTTGACACATGGTTCACCAGTGAATATGTCTGGTTTGCTGTATCATTTTGTTGCATATAATGTAAATGATGAAGGGTTCCTTGATTATGAAGAAATTAGAAGAATAGCACATGAATGCAAGCCAAAGATGATTGTTGCTGGTGCATCAGCATATCCTAGAGAAATTCGGTTTGATATATTTGCTGATATTGCAAAAGAAGTAGGCGCATACCTGTTTGTTGACATGGCTCACATTGCTGGTCTTGTAGCTGCAGGACTTCACCAAAGTCCTGTTCCATATGCAGATGTTGTAACTACGACAACACATAAGACACTGCGTGGTCCAAGAGGCGGCATGATCATGTGTAAGGAAGAATATGCGAAGGCTATCAATAAGGCTATTTTCCCGGGAACGCAAGGTGGTCCGCTCATGCATGTAATTGCTGCAAAAGCGATTTGCTTTGGTGAGGCGTTAAAGCCAGAATTCAAAGAGTATCAAGAGCAGGTGATAAAGAATGCAAAAGCATTGGCACAAGCATTGATAGAAGAGGGATTCCAATTAGTTAGTGGTGGAACGGATAACCACTTAATGTTAGTTGATCTGCAGAACATGAATATTACAGGCAAAGAATTGCAGAATCGATTAGATGAAGTTTACATAACAGTAAATAAAAATGCAGTTCCAAACGATCCAGCAAGTCCATTTGTCACAAGTGGGATTCGTATTGGAACACCAGCAGTCACAACCCGTGGACTAAAGGAAGATGATATGCGAGTAATTGCAAAGTTGATCAAGATGACAGTTACAGATTTTGATACAAAAGCGGAGGAAATCCGTGCGCAGGTGAATGAAATATGCAGTAAATATCCACTTTATGAATAGGCGGTTGTATAAGTAGGAGGCATTGAACGTGCGGGAAATGGGATTCAAGATGGAGAGACCTGGACTTGTAGAGGTTGGGCAGGAAATAGAAGTAAATGAAGGACAAACTCCTGCATTTTATTATTACACCATTATTCCTGCTATAGCTATGAGTGGGAACTACCGTGTGTATGAACGGTTGACGAATATGAAGGGAACTGTGAAAAGTATTGAAACATTAGCTAGTGGATTTTGGGTGACAGTAGAATTTGATGAATAAAGGAGTAACAAATAATGTATCATAAATTACTGAAATGCGTGGAAAGCATAAGAAGCAAGACAGATTTTAAACCAGAAGTTGCACTTGTGTTGGGGTCTGGATTGGGCGAATTCGCCAATCGAATTCAAATTGAAACGACAATTGATTACACAGAAATCGAAGGTTTTCCGGTATCCACAGTAAAAGGTCATAAAGGTTGTTTTGTGTTTGGTTATGTAGAAACCACACCTGTTGTCATCATGCAAGGGCGTGTGCATTATTATGAAGGATATGCAATGTCAGATGTAGTTCTTCCAATTAGGCTTATGGGAATGTTAGGAGCCAGAAAACTTCTTTTGACAAATGCGGCAGGCGGATGTAATCCTTCTTTTAAACCAGGAGATTTGATGCTTATCACAGATCATATTACAACGGCTGTTCCAAGTCCGTTAATAGGAGCAAACGTAGAAGAATTAGGGACAAGATTCCCTGATATGAGTGAGGTCTACAGCAAACGTTTGCGAGAAATCATGAAGTCTTGTGCGAAAGAATGTGGCATAACGGTACAGGAAGGTGTATATGTTCAGTTTACAGGACCAAATTATGAGACTCCAGCAGAAATCAGACTGGCTCAAAGTTGGGGTGCAGATGCGGTGGGAATGAGCACTGCATGTGAAGCGATGGCGGCGCGCCACATGGGAATGGAAGTAGCTGGTATATCATGCATTACAAACATGGCCGCTGGTATCACACAGGCACCTTTGGATCACAAAGAAGTACAGGAGATTGCCGATAAGGCATCTGATGCATTTAGAGCATTTGTGGCAAAGATTTTGGTAAACATGTAATTAAAGGAGTCAACATGGGAAAATATAAACGAATATTTACAATTGTAATTGATTCACTGGGTGCTGGTGCTCTGCCAGATGCAGCAAACTATGGGGACGCAGGCACAGATACGTTAGGACATATTTCACAGTATCGCGAGACCTTTGAGATTCCTAATTTGCAGAAGATTGGCCTCGCGAATCTACATCCATTAAAGCAAGTAAGCCCTGTTCAAAATCCAATGGGATATTATGCTTATTTGCATGAAGCAAGCACTGGAAAGGATACGATGACTGGACACTGGGAGATGATGGGTCTTCACATCACAAAGCCTTTCAAAACTTTTACAGAGACAGGTTTTCCAGATGAATTATTAAAAGAACTTTCAGAAAGAACGGGAAGAGTAATTATAGGAAATAAGAGTGCAAGCGGAACTGAAATTTTAGAAGAATTAGGTGAAGAAGAGATTGCGACAGGTCATATGATCGTATACACATCGGCAGATTCTGTCCTTCAGATTTGTGGCAATGAAGAAACATTCGGTTTGGAAGAGTTGTATCGGTGCTGTGAAATAGCAAGAGAAATTACGATGAAAGACGAGTGGAAAGTCGGACGCGTCATTGCAAGACCATATGTAGGAAAGAAGAAAGGCGAATTTAAACGGACTGCCAATCGTCACGATTATGCTTTGAAACCATATGGGCGCACAGCACTTAATGTCTTAAAGGAAGCTGGATTTGATGTGATTTCAGTAGGAAAGATTTACGATATTTTTGATGGTGAAGGGCTTACAGAATCGAACAAATCTAAGAGTTCTGTGCATGGTATGGAACAGACAATTGAAATTGCAAAAAGAGAGTTCGAGGGACTTTGCTATGTCAATCTTGTGGATTTTGATGCATTATGGGGACATAGAAGAGATGTTGAAGGGTATGCACAGGAAATTGAAAAATTTGATGTAAAATTAGGTGAATTGCTTTCTGTGCTGAAGGAAGATGATTTGCTGATTTTAACTGCGGATCACGGGAATGACCCGACACATACAGGAACAGATCATACCAGAGAACAGGTTCCGTTTCTCGCATATTCGCCATCTATGCAAGGTGGTGGAAAATTGGAAGATACCGATACATTTGCAGTGATTGGTGCCACAATTACAGAAAATTTTGGCGTAGAGATGCCAGAAGGAACGATTGGCTATTCAATTTATAATAAACTAGTATAGGGGAAAGAATGGAAGAGAAAAAGATATTAGAAATGGTGGATCATACGTTGCTGAATGTCACAGCAACATGGGAAGAAATCCGTCAAGTGTTAGATGATGCAATGGAATATGGGACAGCGTCTGCCTGCATTCCACCGTCATATGTGAAAGCCGCAGCAGAATATGTAGATGGAAGGCTGCCAATTTGTACAGTAATCGGATTTCCGAATGGATATCAGACTACAGCAACCAAAGTCTTTGAGGCGAAGGATGCCATCGCAAATGGTGCAAAAGAGATAGACATGGTCATCAATTTGGGAGACTTAAAAAATAAGCACTACGAAAAAATTGAAGAAGAAATACGTCTCATACACGAAGCCTGTGGTGGAAAAGTATTAAAAGTTATCATCGAGACATGCTTGCTGACGGAAGAAGAAAAAATAAAGATGTGTGAGATTGTCACGAAATCAGGTGCGGAATATATTAAGACATCTACAGGATTTTCCACAAGTGGAGCAACTTTTGAAGATGTAAAGTTGATGCAAAGTCATGTCGGTGCAGAGGTGAAAATAAAAGCTGCAGGTGGTATTTCGTCTTTTGAAGATGCAGCAAGATTTGTGGAATTAGGAGCTAGCCGCTTAGGTACGAGCAGACTGGTGAAAATTATGAAGAACAGATAGTTATGGTATATGTATATGCGGCAAGTATAAAAGATATTCCCGATCCGTCTGAAGACAAGTCCATTATGGATGGACTGTGGGAGGAACGAAAAGAGCGAATTTTGCGTTATCAGAAAAAGAATGACCGCAAACGAAGTTTGACTGCAGGGCTACTATTGAAATATGTATTTGAGCAATATCATATTTCAATGGGTCAATTGAGATACGGGGAGCGCGGAAAGCCGGAGGTAAATTCCCTTTATTTTAATTTGTCTCATTCAGAAGATTTCGTTATATGTGCAGCCAGTCAAAAGGCGGCAATAGGGTCAGATATTGAAGTGATTTCTGAGTTTAATGAGAAAACTGCACAGCGCGTATGCTCAACACGAGAATGGGCATATTTACAACAACTTGAAGAGGGAAAAAGAGCAGAAGAATTTTTTCGAATATGGACGATGAAGGAAAGTTATATGAAAATGACAGGAGAGGGGATACTCCGTCCGATAAGTCAATTGGAGGTGTCTTTTGGAGAACCAATCGAGATATATCGTGATGGTGTAAAATGTCCTTGCCATGTAAAGGAATATAACATTCCAGACTATAAAGTATCTATCTGTTCTGAAGATCTAGAGTTTGTTGAAAATATAAAATATGTAATAAATTTATAGAGGAGAAAAAATGAAAAAGAAAGTATTTTTAGTGACAGCAGTTGTTTTGATGCTGCTTATGAGCTTTACAGCTTGTTCAAAAGAAAATGGTCAAAAAAAGCAAGATGGGGCGAGTGCATCAACGCCGATTGAAGTTTTGGAGCAAGTGTTCGCCCAATATAGTGAGGATGAAAAGCCAATTGTTGTTGGAGGAGATGCAGGTCATAGCGTTGAAGGTGCACCAGGAGAGTATGATATTGCAGATATCGAAGGAATTAACTCCATGTTTCATATCACAGAAGAGGCGGTTTCTATGACAGATGGGGCAGCTTCGGCTGTACATGCGATGAATGTTAATACATTTACAAGCTCTGTATTTCATTTAAAGGATGCATCAAAAGGAGAGGATTTTGCGGAATCTGTAAAGGAAAGTGTTCTAGGTACACGTTGGATGTGTGGATTTCCTGAGAAATTGGTTATTATTTCGGTAGAGGGCGAATATATGATTTCAGCCTTTGGAAATGGAGATATGATAGATAATTTTAAGGATAAGGTGACAACTGTGTATGGTGAAGATGCGTCAGTTGTAGTAGAAGAAATCATTGAATAATAGACAGTAATAAATATGAGGTAAGAAAGTGCTATTTTCAAGTATATCATTTTTGTATTATTATTTGCCAATTGTTGTATTGGTTTATTTTGCTGCCCCACAAAGTATGAAAAATGGAATTCTCTTAGTTGCAAGTCTTATTTTTTATGCATGGGGTGAACCTAAATATGTGATCTTAATGTTGGTCTCAATCATAGCAAGCTATATAGCTGGTCTCATGATTGAGACTTTTCAAAATATGCGTTGGAAAAGAGTGTGTTTAATTTTCTATATCGCAGTGTGTTTGAGTGTATTGGGGTATTTTAAGTATGTAGATTTTTTTTTAGAGAATTTTGCTGCGGTTACAGGATTTCATATATCAACTTTAAAAGTTGCATTACCAATAGGAATTAGTTTTTATACATTTCAAGTTATCAGTTATGTAGTGGATGTGTATAGAGGAGAGGTGACTGCACAAAAAAATTTCATAGAGTTGGCAACGTATGTAGCCATGTTTCCGCAATTGATAGCAGGTCCTATCGTTCGATATGCAGATATTGCAGTAGAATTAGAGACTAGGGTTCATACAGTAGAAAAATTTGCATTGGGCTGCCGAAGGTTTATCATCGGCTTGTCAAAAAAAGTTTTGATTGCGAATGTATTGGGGGAATTGTGTGCGCTTTTTCGCGCATCGGATGAAAAATCCATATTATTTTACTGGTTGTATGCAGTGGCCACATGCCTTCAGATTTATTTTGATTTTTCAGGATACAGTGACATGGCAATCGGACTTGGGAAAATTTTCGGTTTTACGTTTTTAGAAAATTTCAATTATCCGTATATTTCTAAAAGTATCACAGAATTTTGGCGAAGATGGCATATCTCTCTTAGCTCTTGGTTCCGAGATTATGTATATATTCCATTGGGCGGCAACAGAGTGACAAAAATACGGTGGTACTTTAATATCAGTTTTGTGTGGCTGTTAACCGGATTATGGCATGGAGCGGGATGGAATTTTATTCTTTGGGGAATTACATTTGCTTTTTTTCTGATTCTTGAAAAAATATGTTTACTGGATTGGTTAAAGAAAGCAAAGGTTTGGAATCACATTTATGTGTCGTTTATAATTTTGATTACCTTCGTCATTTTTAATGCCACAAATATGGAAGAAGCAGTTGCTTATATTGGTGGAATGTTTGGTAGTGGTAATCTCCCAGTTTCCTCACCAGAATTTTTATATTATCTAAAAAGCTACGGTGTGATATTAATTGTGGCAGTCATCGGCGCGACTCCCTGCTTAAAAAACATTCTTTATAGATGTTCGGAGAATAAATATTTGCAAAAAATGTTCAATTTAGCAGAACCTATTGTATTGTTGCTTTTGCTATTACTTTCCACAGCATATTTGGTGGATGGTTCCTTTAATCCATTTTTATATTTTCGATTTTAGGAGGTAGTGGATGAACACGGAAAATAAAAATAAAATTGTCATGTTTGCCTGTACAATATTTTTTATAGGAGTTTCTTTTTGTTGCTGGTTAAAGCCATCAGATACATTTTCGTTCAGTGAAAGAAGAAATCTGCATCAATTTCCCGAAGTTTCGTTTGAGAAACTGCTCTCAGGAGTGTTTATGGAGGATTTTGATGATTATACGTCAGATCAATTCCCTTTGCGAGAAAAATTTCGTAATATAAAAGCAATCTTTACATCAAAGTTCATACATCAAAGTGATAATAATGGTATTTATATTGCAGATGGCTATATAAGTAAAATGGAATATCCATTAAAAGAAGATGCGGTGATTCATGCAGGAGAGCGCTTCCGATATATATATGATAAATATTTAGACGGAAAAGATATGAAAATTTATACGAGTGTAGTTCCAGATAAAAATTATTTCATGGCAGAAGAAAGTGGTCACCTTTCCATGGATTATTCCAGTCTTATTCGTATATTTTTGGATGAAATGTCATTTGCGCAGTATATTGATATTGTGAGTCTATTATCATTAGGCGATTACTATAAAACAGATACACATTGGAGACAGGAATGCATCACAGATGTGGCAGAAGAGATTTTGCAAACAATGAATGCTCCATTCAACACAGAATACCAAGAAAAGATATGGGAACAGCCGTTTTATGGTGTGTATTATGGACAGGCAGCACTCCCGTTTCCAGAAGAAGAGATAAAATATCTGACATCTGAGATGCTTTCGGAATGTGTGGTCTACGATTATGAAAATGATAAGATAATGGGAATTTATGATTTGGAAAAAGGATGTGGAAAAGATCCATATGAACTATTTTTATCTGGCAGTTTACCGCTTATCACAATAGAGAATCCAAATGCCGATAGCGGGAAGGAGCTTTTGTTGTTTCGCGATTCATTTGGAAGTAGTTTGGCACCATTGTTGGTGGAAGGCTATGAGAAAATTACATTGATTGATATTCGTTATTTACAACCGGACATGTTGGAACGATTTATAGATTTTCAGAATCAAGATGTTTTATTTTTGTACAGTACACTTGTGCTGAATAATTCAGAAACATTAAAATAGCCCGTACTGAGACGGGCTTAGAAATCAATTATCTTTGAAACTTTTTTTCAAGCCATCCAATGATAGCATAAAGTGCCATGGCGATAATGCAGAGAATACAGATACTCATTAAAAGCCAATCTAGTTTAAAGACTTGACTGCCGTAAATGATCAGATACCCAAGCCCTTTCCGACCACCGATAAATTCACCAATTACGACCCCGACAAGGCAAAGACCGATATTAACCTTCATAGTACTGATGATAGTTGGAAGATTAGAAGGAAGGATAATCTTAGTTAATGCCTGCATTTTCGAACCGTGTAGTGTGTAGATCAAAGTAAGTTTTTGGGAATCGACATTGCTGAAACAGGTATATAAAGTCAGAATACTTCCAAAAATGGCGACTGACATACCAGAAATAATGATCGTGGTAGTTGTGGCTCCGAACCATACAATGAGTAGAGGTGCCAGTGCAGATTTTGGCAAACTGTTGAGGACAACTAAGTATGGCTCCAAAATTTCAGAAAGTGTATGATGAAACCAGAGAAAGACTGCAATCAAAGTGCTGAAAAAAGTTACCAACAAAAAACTAAGTAAGGTTTCATACAGGGTGACACCTACATGGAGAAAAATACTCTGATCTTGTATCATCCCGATTAAACACAAAAAAATACGAGATGGACTGCTGAATATGAAAGAATCAATGATGGAAGTATTGGCAGTAACTTCCCAAATAGCTAAAAAAAGTATAAAACATAGAATTCTGGAGAATCGTATGAACTTTTTGTGGAATTTCATTTTTTTAAGATAGTCTAAATGATTTTTTGAATATTTAGTCATTTTGATTCAGCTCCTTCCAGATGAGATCAAAATAGGATTTAAATTCTGGAGTATTGCGACGTTCCAAAGGAGAAAGATTTTGTTTGGAGAACTTTATGTCTACCGTTTGAGAGACTGTGGCGGGACGTTTGGTTAAAATTAAAATTTTGTCTGCAAGGCTAACTGCCTCAGATAAATCGTGCGTAACCAATATTGCAGTTCTCCTTTCGTGTCGGATGATTCGTCCGATATCGTTGCTTACATTCAGTCTAGTTTGATAGTCAAGGGCAGAGAAAGGCTCGTCGAGGAGCAAAAGACTAGGATCAAGAATCAAGGTCCGAATCAAGGCGGCTCTTTGGCGCATTCCACCGGATAATTCAGAAGGGTAAGATTTTGCAAATGGTTTCAAATCATAGGTTTCCAACATTTGGTAAGCTTTTTTTCGTGTGAGTGAATTCAACTTATGTTGAATCTCGAGTCCCAGTATAATGTTCGAATAAATGGTACGCCACTCCAGTAATTCATCCTTTTGCAGCATATAACCGATATGATTCTTAATGCGTGTGTCAATATTTTCGTAGAAAATAATCTGTCCTTTTTCAGGAGATAAAAGACCGGCAATAATATGAAGAAGTGTAGATTTCCCGCAGCCGGAAGGTCCTACGATTGCGATAAATTCTCCCTCTGTGACTGAAAAAGAGACATTCGTAAGTGCTAATGTTTCGCCTTCTTCTGTAT
>CAZYCT010000066.1:0-11205 GCA_964646135.1 uncultured Coprococcus sp.
ATTGAGTGGGAATAATACTTAGTGGCTTATAAGTGCTTGAAAACAGAGTGTTTCAAGCACTTTTTTTATCAGAAAACGTTGACAAGAGTATATGATTGAACTAAAATAGTTAATGCGAATTAACTAAAAGAATAAGGCGTTTTAGGAGAAGTGACATGGACAAATATATAAATGCGAACAGAGTCCTTTCTAAGTTTTCAAGAAACTATATGGAACTAAAAAAAGACCTGCCTATAAGACCAAGTGAAATGGCAGTGTTGAACATCATTACTCAGCGCGATGGGGTGTATACACCACTTATGATAGCAGAGCTACTTGGGGTATCCAAACCGATGATAGCGGCGCATATTCAAGTTCTTTTGAAAAAGGGTTACATTCGTAAGGAAGTTTCACAGGAAGATAAGCGGAGCTTCTACGTTCTGCCGACAGAAAAGGCAGTTCATCTGACAGAAAAGGTTAAAATAGAGCAAAAAGAATACCTGAAAGCAATAGAAGTGGTACTAGGAGAAGGAAAATTCAGTGAACTGATCCGTCTGTTGGATCAGACACTGCTGGTGCTTGAAGAGATGAAAGAGGGAAAATAAATGCAAAATAATGAAATTAGTAAAGCTGTGACCTGGAATCCGTGGCATGGCTGCAAAAAGGTCAGTCCTGGCTGTAAGAATTGTTTCGTTTATAAAATGGACAAGCGATACGGCAGAGATACAACGGTTATAACAAAGGGAAAAACTACATATGAGCTCAAAGACAAGGATTGTCCTTATGGTTCGGTCGTAAAGCTTTGTTTTTCGTCGGATTTTTTTATCGAAGAGGCAGATAAGTGGCGCGATGGCTGCTGGGATTTTATACGCCGCCGCCGTGATTGTGTATTTGTCACAACAACCAAACGTCCAGAACGAATTAAAGACTGCCTCCCTCCTGACTGGGGAGAAGGCTGGGAACATTTCCATTTGAGTATATCAATTGAAAATCAAGAAATGGCGGACAAACGCCTGCCGTATTTTTTAGATGCACCGCTGAAACACCGTGAAGTTTTCTGCTCGCCGCTTATTGAGCCGATGAAGCTTGGAAAGTATCTCGACACAGGTCTTATCAAGTGTGTAAATGTGGGCGGTGAGATGTCGCCAAAGAGCGAAGTGCGCCCAATCATGTGGGAATGGGTTCGCGATTTATATTTGGAGGCCAAAGAACGAAATATTGAATTTTATTTTCACCAGTGCGGTTCCATGTTTATGCGTGACGGTGTAAATATCGGAAAATGGAAATTGAATGAACAAATTGCTCGCGCCGAAGAGATTCAGCACGAATTAGAGGCAATGTACGGTGATATGCCGAAAAGTGAAAACCAATAAATTTATTATAAAAAAGGAGAGAAACTATGAACACATTAGAAGCTATCTACAGCAGAAGATCTATCCGCAATTTTAGTGGAGCAAGCCTTACAGAGGATGAATTGAATGAAATCTTAAAGGCAGCGTATGCAGCACCAGTAGGGCGCGCAATGTATGACACACTGAGCATGACAGTTGTGAGCAACAAAGAATTACTCGCTAAGTGGGAGCAGCATATGGCAACTGTAACAGGAAATCCTGATATGCATCCATTCTACGGAGCACCAACCGTTATTTTGATTTCGTCTGTGACATCTCCAGAACAGATGAACAACGTATATTATTCAAATGCTGCAACAGTTGTACAGAACATGGCACTTGCTGCAACAGAACTCGGTGTGGGTGCTTGCCATATTTGGGGTGCAGTTGGCGTACTCAATGGCAACGAAGAACTTGTAAAAGAGCTGAAAGTACCAGAAGGAATGACACCATGTTGTGCAATCGCACTTGGCCATTTTGACGGTGCATACGAGCAGCGTGAAATTGCATTAGACCGCATAAAAACAGAATATGTAAAATAATCACTTATAATTGTTGATTGCATATAGTATCAAGAAGATTGGAAAGTGCAAATGATTAAGAAAGGGTTGCCCAGAAGTCGTGATTCGACTTTTGGGTAACCCTTTTCTTTTAAACTGCTGTTCTATCTTTTGAAGTTATGGGAAACTGCTTATTAGAAAAAGTCGTAATTAATTTTATAAAAAGCTTGACTTCATTGCTTTAGCACGGTAACATAATAAAAACAAATGAGAAAGGAGAACTTCCATGATTGATGAAAGGATTATCAAGAATGATGAGCGAGTCGTACTTGCACTTCGCCGTCTTTACCAGAATTACGGATATGTTCAATATAAAATGAGTCGTTTTGAAGAATATGACCTTTATGTCCGGAATAAAGATTTTCTAGTTTCAGATGAGGTAATAACTTTCACAGATCACAGCGGCAGGCTGTTGGCATTGAAGCCGGATGTTACGCTTTCTATTATTAAGAATACGGTAGATCATCCAGGCATGGTACAGAAAGTCTATTATAATGAAAATGTTTACCGTGTGGCAAAGGGAAGTCATTCTTTCAAAGAAATTATGCAGGCAGGGTTGGAATGTATCGGTGATGTCGGTGGCTATGAAATTGCAGAGGTCGTTCTGCTTGCAGCAAAATCATTGGCATTGATCAATCCGAATTACGTGTTGGATATCTCTCATATGGGGTTATTATCTGCCATGTTGGAAGAAAGCGGTTTGCGTTCAGAGGCGCAGAGTAAAGCATTGGGATTTATCAATCAAAAGAATGTACATGAATTGGTTGAATTTTGTCAACGAGAGGGAATTCCAGAAGTAGTCTATCGTAAACTAGCAGTGTTGCCAGAATGTACGTCCCTGGAAGCCCTTGCACCATATCTTTCAGGTACACGAGAGAAAAAAGAATTTGAAGAATTTCGAGCACTTTATAACATATTGGAAGAGAGTAGTGTAGGTAATCGCCTGCGCGTAGATTTCTCGGTTGGGAATGATATGAAATATTATAGCGGTGTAGTCTTTAAGGGATATATTGAAGGGATACCTACAGGAGTATTGGCGGGAGGTCAATACGACAAGTTGTTCCATAAGATGGGAAGGAAAAGTGGCGCGATTGGTTTTGCTGTGTACCTTGATTTATTGGAACGGATTGCTCCACGGCAAGAACAACAGTTAGAGATTCTTTTGCTTCACGATCAGGATGTAGATCCAGCTGTACTGGTGAAAGTGGCAGAAGAACTTGCGGCGCAGGGGAATATTCTCGTTGCAGAACAGATGCCGGAGCAGATGCGAGCAAAGAAGATTTTGCGTTTGACCAGGAAGGGGGTAGAGGAGATTGGATAATATGATTAATATTGCGCTCCCCAAGGGACGTTTAGGTGAAAAAGTCTATACTCTTTTCAAAAATGCTGGTTTTGAATGTCCATCCATTGAGGAGGTTAACCGCAAACTGATTTTTGAAAATCCCAAGCGGCAGGTTCGGTATTTCTGGGTGAAACCATCCGATGTTGCCATTTACGTTGAGCGGGGAGCTGCGGATATTGGTGTGGCTGGAAAGGATATCTTATTAGAGTACACACCAGATATCTACGAACTTTTAGATCTCAAGATGGGAAGATGCCGTATGGCAGTTGCAGCGCCTAAGGAATTTAAGGATGACAGTAGTGCTACATTGCGGGTTGCAACGAAATTTCCGAATATTGCAGCTTCTTATTATTGTGAAAAGTGTCGAGATATCGACATTATTAAATTAAATGGTTCCATTGAGATTGCACCTATTCTGGGCCTCTCGGATGTAATTGTTGATATTGTAGAGACTGGGAAAACACTTCTTGAAAATAATCTTGTGCCAATGGAGACGATTGTGCCGATAAGTGCACGGCTGATCGGCAATAAGGCAAGTTATAAATTCAAATATGATAAGATACGAGCTATTGTACAGGCGATAGAAAAGGAGGCAGCGAAAAATGATTAAAATAATGAAATACGGAGAGATTCCAAATAGTGAAATCTTTGCTCGTGAGGAGCAAAAAACAAATGTTACAGATATCGTTACAGATATTATTACAACAGTACGTAAGGATGGAGATCAGGCTCTCTTTTTCTATAATAAGAAGTTTGATGGCTGTGAATTGACCAATCTAGAGGTCAGTGAAGCTGAGATAGAGGAGGCATTTGAAACGGTAGAGCCTCGTCTCTTGGAAATTTTAAGAAATGCGGAAAAAAATATTCGTGCATTTCACCAAAAACAAGTGCACAACAGTTTTATTATTAATGAGTGCAATGGTATTGTAATGGGGCAGAAAGTGACGCCGATTGAGAAAGTTGGGATATATGTTCCAGGAGGAACGGCCGCTTATCCTTCTACCGTATTGATGGATAGCGTGCCGGCTAAGATTGCTGGGTGTGGTGAGATTATAATGGTCACACCGCCAGGAAAAGATGGAAAGGTCAATCCAGCTATTTTGGCAGCAGCTAAAATTGCAGGTGTCCAGCGCATTTTCAAAGTCGGTGGTGCGCAGGCGGTCGCAGCGTTGGCCTACGGAACTAAGAGTGTACCGAAGGTGGATAAGATTGTGGGACCAGGAAATGCCTTTGTGGCAGAGGCAAAAAGACAAGTATATGGAACGGTTTCTATTGATATGATCGCAGGACCAAGTGAGATTCTAATCGTTGCAGATGGAAAGAGTAATCCAGCTCATGCGGCAGCGGATCTTTTATCTCAGGCTGAGCATGATAAGCTTGCAAGTGCGGTGCTGGTAACGGAAAGCGAGGAACTTGCAGCAGCAGTTTCAGCAGAATTGGAGCGCCAGATTCCACTACTTTCCCGTGCAGAGATTGCAAGAACTTCTATCGACAATAATGGCAAGATTATCATTGCAGATGATATCAAAGTGGTGATTGATATTGCCAACGAGATTGCGCCAGAACATCTGGAACTGATGGTGGATAATCCCTTTGATTATCTTGATGGCATTAAGCATGCAGGCTCTATCTTCATGGGAAGAAATTGCCCGGAGGCATTGGGAGATTACTATGCTGGGCCGAATCATACATTGCCGACAGGAGGCACGGCGCGTTTCTCTAGTCCACTTTCGGTGGATGATTTCGTGAAAAAGAGTCAATTCACATATTATACGCGTGAGGCACTGGAGCAAGTTGGCAGGGATGTGGTTTACTTTGCCGAGACGGAAGGTTTACAAGCTCACGGACGCAGCGTTACTGCTCGCTTGGAGGGCTAGATATGAGTAGCTATTTAAGAGACCGTTACGCGAAGATGGATGCTTATACACCGGGTGAACAGCCGCAGGATATGGAATATATTAAGCTGAATACAAATGAATCGCCTTATCCACCGGCACCATCAGTTGTGCATGCAGTGACAGAGGAGCAAGTGGAGCTTTTGCGCCTTTATTCCGACCCTACAGCTAAGAATTTGAAGAAAAAGCTTGCAAGGCTCTATGGAGTGGAAAGTGAGAATATCTTTCTTTCCAATGGGTCAGATGATATTTTAAATTTTGCATTTATGGCATATGGTCATCGAGGTGCAGTATTTCCAGATATTACTTACGGATTTTATCCTGTCTTTGCAGAACTGCATGGAGTTTCTTATCAGGAGATTCCGTTAAATGGTCGCTTTGAAATCAACAAAGAAGATTATTTTAATCTAAACAAACTGATTGTGATTGCCAATCCAAATGCGCCAACAGGAATTAGTATGAATGCTGTAAGTGTTGAAGAAATCATTGCGCGAAATCCACAAAGTGTTGTGGTTGTAGACGAGGCTTATGTGGATTTTGGAGGCGAAAGCGTCTATCCACTGATTGGAAAATACGAGAATTTGCTGGTAGTGCGTACATTTTCTAAGTCCCGCTGCCTGGCTGGAGGGCGCCTTGGTTATGCAATCGCATCGGCAGGAATCATTAGCGATCTAGAGAAAATAAAGTATGCGACGAATCCCTATAATATCAATCGTCTGACCATGTTGCTTGGAGAAAAAACGGTGGAGGCCGAGGAGTATTATCAAGAGAAATGTCAGGAGATTATAGATACACGAAACATGACAACGGCAGGATTGCAAAGCCTTGGATTTGAAGTTCTTCCTTCAGATGCCAATTTTGTTTTTGCCCGGCATCCGAGAATAAGTGGAGAGGATATGTATTTGAAATTGAAGGCACAAGGAGTCTTGGTACGGCATTTTACCAAAGAACGGGTCAAAGATTTCAATCGCATCACCATAGGTACACCCAAACAGATGCAGAAATTGCTGAATATTATGGAGGAACTGTTATGCGAATAAGCACGATAGAAAGGAATACCAACGAAACAAATATAAAGTTGACTCTGAATTTGGATGGGACTGGGACAGCCGATGTTCAAACTGGAGTCGGGTTTTTGAATCATATGTTGACGCTCTTTGCGGCACATGGGAAATTCGACCTGAAGCTTGCCTGTGAGGGAGATACGGAGGTGGATGACCATCATACGGTTGAAGATATCGGTATTTGTCTCGGAAAAGCTTTCGAGGAAGCGCTAGGCGAAAAGAGGGGCATCAATCGTTATGGTAATTTTATTCTTCCGATGGATGAGACGCTGATTTTGTCGGCAGTGGATCTTTCGGGCAGAAGTTACTTGAACTTTGGGGTGGATATTCCGACGGAGAAGATAGGTTCCTTTGACAGCGAATTGGTAGAGGAATTTTTCTATGGATTTGTCCGTCAGTGTCCAATGAGTCTTCATATCTGTAAAATGGCGGGTACGAATTCCCACCATATCGTGGAGGGGATTTTCAAAGCAGTGGCCCGGGCATTGAAAGTGGCGGTGGCTTTGGATGGCAGTGACCAGGTCCCATCGACAAAAGGAATGATTTAGCAAGAAAATGGGTGGATAACGTTCATTTTAAAATCAAAGAGTGAAATGGAGAAAATACAAAATTATGATTGGAATTATTGACTACGGAGTCGGCAACCTTTTTTCACTTCAATCTTCTTTTGAGGCCATCGGAGAGGCGGTTTTGATATCCGAGGATGCCTCGAAATTAGCAGAGACTGACCGCTTGGTTCTACCAGGTGTGGGAGCCTTTGGGGATGCGGCAGAGAAACTTCGCGAGAGAAAATTAGAGTCATTTATCTTAGAACAGGCGAGAATGGGGAAACCATTGATGGGGATTTGCCTTGGCATGCAGCTCCTTTTTGAACGCAGTTTTGAATATGGTGAGCATCGAGGGCTGGGACTTCTGAAGGGAAATGTAGTAGGTATGGAAGGCCGGCTGCCATCAGAACTGAAAATTCCACATATTGGTTGGAATGGATTGCATTTTCAGCAGAAAGATTGTCCGCTTTTCAAATACATTGAAGAAGGAGACCATGTTTATTTTGTGCACTCTTTTTATGCAGAGGATTGCGGGGAGTCTCTTGCGGCGACGACAGAATATGGAAGAGAATTGACAGCAGCTGTGGCAAAGGACAATATATTTGGCTGTCAATTTCACCCTGAAAAGAGCAGTAAAGTAGGACTTTCAATTTTGAAAGCCTTTTGTGAGGTATAGATATGAATATTTTTCCAGCGATTGACCTAGTAGGCGGCAAGGCAGTGCGTCTATTGAAAGGTGATTATGCACAGATGACTGTCTATAATGAGAATCCCCTTTCTGTTGCGATGGATTTTGCCAAGGCAGGAGCAAGATTTATTCATTTAGTGGATTTGGAAGCAGCAAAAAGTGGAATTCCAGCGAATTTAGAAACGATAAAGAAAATTGTAAAAAATACAAATCTTTTTGTGGAGGTGGGAGGCGGCATCCGTAATATGGAAGTCGCGGAATCTTATCTGTCCTGTGGTGTAAATAGAATTATATTAGGAACAGCGGCTGTGACGGATGAAACATTTTTGAAAAATGCTCTGGATAAATATGGTGAAAAGGTGGCTGTTGGCGTGGATTTGAAGGATGGCTATGTTGCAATCAAAGGATGGACAGAAAAATCTTCGATTTCAGCAGACACTTTCTTCTCAAAAATGGAAGAACTTGGTGTACAGACTATCATTTGTACGGATATTTCCAGGGACGGAGCAATGCAGGGCACGAACCGTGCGCTCTATCAAGAATTGAGCACAAAATACGAGATAAACCTCATTGCTTCTGGTGGAGTTTCGTCGATAGAGGATGTGGAGGCACTGCGCAGTATGAATCTGTACGGTGCAATCATTGGAAAAGCCTACTACGTTGGTGCGATTGATCTAGAAAGGGCGATTGAGGTGGCGAGATGATAACGAAACGAATCATCCCTTGCCTGGATGTAAAAAATGGCAGAGTTGTTAAGGGTGTAAATTTTGAAGGTCTCTCGGATGTTTCTTCGCCGGTTGAGCTGGGAAAGTATTACAGCGATTGTGGGGCGGACGAGTTGGTGTTTTATGATATTACTGCCTCGGCCGAAGGACGCACTTTATTTACAGATATTTTAAAAGAAGTCGCACACACTGTATTTATTCCCCTGACTGTGGGCGGTGGCATCAATACGTTGGAGGATTTTGACCGAGTACTGAAATGTGGAGCAGATAAGGTCAGCGTTAATTCTGGCGCGATTCGCAACCCAGAACTAATTTTGGAGGCGGCTAAGAAGTACGGCAATCAATGTGTAGTTCTCTCGGCAGATGTCAAACGAGTAGACGGCATTTATCGAGTGTTTGCCAAAGGTGGACGAGAAAATACTGGGATGGAAGCGATTGATTGGATTAAGCGATGTGTTGCAAATGGTGCCGGAGAGGTTGTGCTTAATTCCATCGACACAGATGGTGTTAAGAAGGGATTTGACCTTGCAATGCTGGATGCTGTCAGTAGCGCAGTCGATGTGCCGGTCATAGCATCCGGTGGTGCTGGATGTGCAGAGGATTTTGTCACACTCTTCAAAACACTTCCGAGGGTGGATGCAGGGCTTGCTGCGTCTATTTTCCATTACGGGGAAGTGAAAATTCCAGAATTAAAGAGGATTTTGACAGAAAATGATATCAATGTGAGGGTGTAAGAAATGATAGATATAGAGAAACTGAAATTTGACGAAAAAGGATTGATTCCAGCAGTTGTTGTCGATGCTGATAGCAAGAAAGTGCTTACACTTGCCTATATGAATGAGGAAAGTCTGAAAATATCTATGGAAAAAGGACTGACTTGCTTCTGGAGCCGGTCAAGACAGGAACTTTGGCTCAAGGGGGAGACAAGTGGAAATTATCAACATATTGTGTCGATCACCGCTGACTGTGACTACGATGCCCTGACCATTTTAGTCAAAAAAGATGGGCCTGCTTGCCATACCGGAAGTGATAGCTGCTTTATCAACAAAATATTTGAAAATGGAGAGGAACCATTTTCAATGGAGGGATTATATGAGATGCTGAAAGAGCGCAAAGAGAAGCTGCCGGAAGGATCTTATACAACCTATCTCTTCCAAAAGGGATTAGACAAGATTCTAAAGAAGGTGGGGGAAGAGTCCACAGAAGTTGTTATTGCAGGTAAGGCGAAAGATAAAGGGGAGACAGTCTACGAAATTGCAGATCTTGCCTATCATGTTATGGTACTGATGGTAGAGCTCGGAATCTCGGTGGAGGATATCCGCAAAGAACTGGCGGGCCGTCATGTGATTGATCATAAGGTCAAACAAGAAAAGATGGTGTGAGAAATTTTAGACAGATTCAGCTTCGATTCGGTAAAGATGTCAGCGAATACAAGAGTCAGTGAACAGAAGGAACTAAGATATAACTACTGTAGTGTGGGACAAATCGCGTCGATGTATTACTTTACCGTTTTGGGGCTTGCGCTTTGTCTCAAATGCTGTTAGACTGAAGGAATATTGAGCAATTTATTTCACAGAAGAAGTGAGACCTTTGGCCTGTGAGGAGGAGAGACATGGAAGTAATTAAACGAGCAGAACGTATGCACAATGTGCACTCGGATATAAGAG
Organism: uncultured Coprococcus sp.; assembly: GCA_964646135.1. Classification (GTDB taxonomy): domain Bacteria; phylum Bacillota; class Clostridia; order Lachnospirales; family Lachnospiraceae; genus Allocoprococcus. Next base: position 9,860 of record CAZYCT010000066.1, read on the forward strand.
GTCCGCTGTACATGGAAGCAATGAGAATGCAGGAACAAGGACAGGATATTTTGAAACTGAACACAGGAAATCCAGCAACTTTTGGTTTTGGACTTCCAAAGAGTATTGAAGAAGCGTTAAATGCCCATATTAAAGAGGGCGTAGGATATTGTGATTTTAAGGGAATGCCAGCGGCTCGCGAAGCAATTTGCAACTATGAAAAGAGCAAGGGGATTAAGGGCATTACGCCGGAGGATGTATATATAGGAAATGGTGTAAGCGAAGTAGTTTCTTTTGCGCTTATGCCGCTTTTGAATCCGGGGGATGAAGTGCTGGTGCCTTCACCAAGTTACTCCCTCTGGGGAAATTCTATCTATTTGGCAGGCGGAACACCAGTATTTTATCGCTGCGACGAGCAGTCTCACTGGTACCCAGACATCCAGGATATTCGTTCGAAAATCACTGATAAGACGAAGGCTATGGTAGTGATCAATCCGAACAATCCAACGGGTGTTCTTTATTCTAAGGAAGTCTTAGAAGAGTTAGTGCAAGTTGCCCGTGAAGCGGGGATTTTGGTATTCTCTGACGAAATTTATGATCGCCTTGTGATGGATGGCTTGCAGCACATTTCATTTGCATCTTTGGCAGAAGATATTCCTGTTGTGACTTTGAATGGATTGTCAAAATCACATTGCTTATGCGGTTATCGGTGTGGATGGATGGTTATCAGCGGTCCTCGTGCGTTGACTGAAGAATATGTGCAGGGAATTATACAATTGACATCAATGAGACTTTGTGCGAATACAACCTCTCAGATTATTATTCCGGCGGCAATGGAAGATATGGAAACACCAGCATCTATGGTGCGTAAGGGTGGAAGAATATACGAGCAGCGTGAGGCAACTGTACGCGAGCTGGCAAAGATTGATGGCATCTCATATGTGAAGAATGATGCAGCATTTTATATATTCCCTAAGTTGGATGTGAAGAAGTTTAACATTACAGATGACAAGAAGTTTGCGCAGGACTTGCTGTACGCGACGAATATCCTCTTGGTTCCAGGAAGCGGATTTGATTGGCATGAGCCAGATCACTTCCGAATTGTAATGTTGCCACAAGCAGAAGAACTGGCAGCTGCAATCAGAAGAATGGGACAATTTTTGGACGGATATAAACAATAGAATATTATGAATATGGAGAAGAGTTAGCGTTTGATATGCAGAAATCAAGATGCTGACTCTTTTTTTATGCCTTAAAGAGGATATACAGGAATTCGTCCGCCGGGTAGGAAGTAGTGTGGCGGATGAAAAAGTAAAAAAGGAAGTTTTGTCCGCCGGGGAGGAAGTGCTGAGGCGGCCGAAAGAAGG
>CAZYCT010000067.1:0-3529 GCA_964646135.1 uncultured Coprococcus sp.
ATAAAAATGAGTTACCTAACTACGGTGGTGGAGTGTCTTCTGGAAATGTTACTTTAGCGCCCATAGCTTCAGCCCAAGGAAATAAATCGGTGAAGACGCGTACTCCATCGTAGCCAAAGCGACGGTAAGAAGCAATCTGTGCATCTGCAATGGTGCGAGCAGAAGTATTAAATTCTGAAATTTTGCATCCGTATACACGAGATACCCCATTAGCAACATTAGGATTACAAGGCATACGGTCTACGGTTTCTCCTTTGGAAATGGCTTTTGCGCGCTCTAAAGGAGTCATTTGATTTTTAAATTTTCTTCCCATTTTTGTTACCTTCTTTTGAGTTTTGTAGGGAGGGTAATAAATACGCTCTATTTTAATATAGGCTGTTTAAATATAAATTACCAATAGATAATACAAATAATACCGGGGGGGGGGTATAGAAAATATCGATTGGACTATTAAAACTTTCAATGGTATGGTGGACAGTGAAAGTCTAAAAATTTAATGAAAGGAGAAAAAACATGCTTGAAGTAACAGCAAAAGATTTGCATTTTTCTTATGTTTCGGACAAAGAAATTTTAGGCGGAATTGATATGCAAGTTAATGCGGGAGATTTTGTCTGCCTTCTAGGACAGTCTGGATGCGGGAAGAGTACCTTGCTTCGTTTATTAGCTGGCTTAGAAAAACCAAATTCAGGAGAGCTTTTGGTTGATGGAAAACCAATTACAAAAGCAGGACTAGAACGCAGCGTTGTATTTCAAGACTATGGTCTGTTTCCATGGAAGACAACTGGTGAAAATATTTCTGTTGCATTAAAGCATCGCTTCCCAGAAATGTCGAAGAACGAGAGAAAGGCTCTTGCGATTGACTGGATGAAAAAAGTGGGATTGAGCGAAGATTTATTTGACAAATTACCGAAAGATATTTCGGGAGGACAGAAGCAACGATGTGGTATTGCCAGGGCATTTGCCATTGATCCACCAATTTTGTTGATGGATGAACCGTTTGGTTCCTTGGATGCCGTGACAAAGGCAAAACTGCAAAACCTAGTCATGGAACTGTGGAGTGCAGAAGGTAAAGAGAATCGAAAAACAGTCTTTTTTGTAACTCATGAAGTAGATGAAGCCTTATTGTTGGCGACGAACATTTATGTGTTAAGTCAGTCTCCAGCGAAGGTTATTTATCATCATAAATTTGATGAGAATAACAGACCGAATCGAAATAATATGTACACAACACCGGAAATCATGGAACTTAGAAATAAGTTGATTAAATTGATTCATGAAGATGCACAAGAACGAATAGAAGAAGAATAACAGGAGAGAGATTATGAGAAAGAATAAACTTATGAGAATGTTTGCAGCAGCGTTAGCACTTAGCACGTTGCTTGTAGGTTGCTCAGGAGGAAGTGATAATTCTTCAGACAAAGATAATACTGTGAAAACAGAAGGAGAAGAAAAGAAGGAAGTTTTAAAAGTGCGCTTAGGTGCACAGCCAGCATCTGGACAAGTGTTCCAGTTTTTGGCAGAAGATGAAGGAATTTTAGCGGAAGAAGGACTTGAAGTAGAAATGGTTTGGCTCAGCAACCTTTCTGATGCAGCATCTGCTTTGAATGCAGGGCAGGTTGATGTCCTTTCTACATATGGAACAGGTGGTCCATTAGTACAGATCGCAAATGGTCAGGAATGGACAATCATGGGTGGTTATATGATCATCGGTGAAACACCTGTATTTGGAAAACCAGAGACAGAATTTAAAGATCTCACATCATTTGAAGGAAAGAAAATTGGTATCACAAGAGGTGGAACACCAGACGTTGTATTGAAAGGTATCCTTTATGAAGCTGGCTATGATATCAATTCCGATGTGACATTTGTAGAATATAAGAAAAATACAGACGTTTTACAGGCAGTAGCAAATGGAGAAGTTGATTTTGGCGCAACAGCTACAGGTCATCAGCTTATTGCAAAAGATCTTGGATTAGAAGTTAAAATGTGGCCAGATGAATATTGGGAAAACCATTCATGCTGTAGAATGTTTGGAACAACAGAATGGGTAAATAACAATGAAGAAGCAATTTACCGTATGCTTCGTGCATATTTACGTGCAGAAGAAATGATGCAGGAGAAGTCTGTGAAAGAACATGTAGTTGATCTTGTAGTAGAAAATCTTGACTTAAAGAAAGAAACTGTAGAAAGCTTTGTATTAAGTGATCACATGAAATACGATACAGATACTTACAAAAACAGTGTAGTAACTATGTGGAATCGTATTTTTGATATGGGATATTCAGGACTTGATCCAGCAATCAGAGAAGAAATTGATATCGAAGATCACATCAATGAAAAAATTTATTTGAAAGCTCTAGAATCTTTGATTGAAGATTATCCAGATAGCCAGTTCTTTAAAGATAAATTAGAACAGTATAATGCAAATAATTTATAATTTGAAGAGGTAGAATGGAATGAAAGTGATTAGAGAATATTTAGGAGTTATTCTGATCGGTGTGGGAATTCTTGTAGGATATTTCCTATTGACAGATGTATTCCATGTATTGAATCCATTCTTGTTTTATAGCTTGAAAGAAATACCGCCATTGTTTGCAGAATATGCAGGAAAATTGTGGGCTGGTTTTAAAAGCTCGATGTATCTGTTTGGAATTTCATATTTTGCAGCAGTGATTTTGGGGATTTCGGCTGGGTCTTATGTTGGGTTACATAACCGACTTAGAAAAAACATTACACCTTATATTTATGCGTTTAGTGCCATTCCAGTGACATTACTTACACCGTACGCAATTAACATTTTGCCATCATTTAAAGTGGCATCGATTTTCATAATTTTTCTCGGATGTTTTTGGCTAATTTTTAGTACAACACAGAGTGCTGTTATGACAATCGATAAGAGATACTTGGAAACTGCAGCAACATTGGAAATGCCTGTAATGGAGAACTTTTTTGGTGTAATTTTGCCAGCAGCTTCGCCTGGAATCTTAACTGGATGTACAATTGCGTTGAAATTCGCATTTATGCTTTTGGCTGTTGCCGAGATGTTTGGTGCAGATTCAGGTATGGGATTCTTTATCCAGTATTATTCAGACTTTGGACGTTTTGATTTGGTTGCGGTAGGATTTTTCTTCATGGCAGCGGTACTTGTGATTATTATGTATCTTTTTGACGTGATTAAAGCAAGAATTTTGAAATGGACAATCAATAACTAAATAAGTATGGAGATGGAGAAAAAGCTCCGATAAGTAGGGACGATATGGCTCGTATGAACTGTATCGTCCCTATTTAGATGATAAAAAGAGAGAAAATAATAAAAAAGAACGCGAATAGTCAGAAAAAATAAAGAAAATAAAGAAAATATATTGACAAATCAAAAATTCGGATGTACTATATAGACATAAAGAAGAGGGATACAGAGAAAAATAAAAAAATGAAAAAAAGAAAGAAGAGGTACAGACCACCAGAAAGCTAAGAGAATAATCAAAAAAGAAATTTAAGAAAGAGAAGGTACAGACCACCAGAAAGTTAA
>CAZYCT010000067.1:3629-11046 GCA_964646135.1 uncultured Coprococcus sp.
GACCACCAGAAAGTTAAGAAAATAATCAAAAAAGAAATTTAAGAAAGAGAAGGTACGGACCAATCAAAATTTTAATTTAAAAGCGGAAAAGAGAATATAGAGGGGAAGGTATAGGTCATATACTGAGAGGTTAAGAAATATGATTAGAGCAGTTTCCTAAAGAAGAGTATCAAGATAGAATATTGATACTCTTCTTTGTTATGTATATAAATCAATCTTTTTTATAAAGTGTGAAAAGAAATTGAAAAGATTGCAGTATCATAAATGGATGTGCTATAATATGTGCATGAAAAAACCATGATTGTAGAGAATAAATCATGGTTTTTATCTTACGAGAAGATTGCTTGGAGGCGATAGAGATGGACATAATAGTACAGATAGCAACAATAGGGATATCAGCCATTCTATGTTTATTTGGAGTAAAATTAATGCGTATAGGGAACGCACTTGCGGGTATTATTTTGGGTGCCGGAATTGGCTATTTTGGATCGGGATTATTTGCGGTGAATATACAGAGACAAATTTTAGCAGCCATTGTGGGTGCAGCTCTTTTTGCAATATTTGCAGCTTTTTTTAAAAAGATTGGTACATTTTTATTTTGTATGGTTGGTGTTACAGGTATGCTTGTGATCGTGACAAGACCGACAGTTTGGATTTTTTATGCAATTTATGGTGGAATTGGAATGCTCTTCGCTATTGCAGCAATGAATTGGCTGGATGCGATTTATATCTTCGCCACATCTTTTGTAGGTGGCATTGGAGTGGGAACTGTACTTATGACATTTCTTGGAAAACAAAGCATAGTAGTTTGCCTGGCAGTGTATATTGTACCAATTGTGCTTGGGTGTTGCGTGCAGTTTATCCTTAAGTCACGAGAAATTGGACGCAAGGAAGTGTTGCATGCAGAAGAAGTAAAAAAAGAACTTTCAGTGGGCGAAGAAGTGGAAAGCTTGAGGAATGAATTATGAAAATAGATATGCATTGTCATGTAAAAGAAGGATCCATCGACAGTAGAGTTTCTTTGGAAGAATATATAACTACTTGTAAAGCAAAAGGAATTGGTGGAATGCTAGTGACGGATCATGACACATATAATGGTTATCGTCATTGGAAATTGACGATGAAGGGAAGGAAGCACAAGGATTTTGTGGTTCTCAAAGGAGTGGAGTATGATACCGTTGATGCAGGGCATATTTTAATTATTATGCCTCAAGGAGTTAAGATGCGACTGCTAGAGATGCGAGGCCTTCCGCTTCGAGAACTGATAGATTTTGTTCACTACCATGGTGGAATCTGTGGACCGGCGCATCCTTGTGGTGAGAAATATCTAAGCTTTGCGAATACAAAATGTTGGCAGAAGTCACCGGAGTTGATAGAAAAGTTTGATTTTATAGAGACATTTAATGCTTGTGAATCAGAAGCATCGAATGCAGGTGCCAAATATTTGGCGGAGAAATATCACAAGCCAGGTACAGGTGGAAGTGATGCACACAGACCAGATTGCATTGGGCGAGGATGTACGATATTTCCGAAACCAATTAAGACAGAATTAGACCTTATTATGCAGATTCGCAATAAGGAAGTGATTGGTGTTGAGGGAGAGCTTTATAATAAGACTGCGAAGGACAAGCTCGGAAAGCTGAAAAATGTGTATTCATATTCTTTTTGGGTATATAACAGTGTGGGGGCATTGTGGAAAAAGCAGAAGCGTAAATTGAAAATTCAGTTGGAAAGACCGATTGATCCGATTGATCCGATTGAGATTCCATATTTGCATAAAATAAAAAGAAAACATTAAAGGAGGATATAGGGATGGATCTATTATATAAGAGCACACGTAATTCGGAGATTAAGGTCGCTGCATCCAGAGCGATTTTAAAAGGTCTAGCAGATGATGGTGGCTTATTTGTGCCTGTGGAAATCCCAAAGCTTCCTCTAAGTCTTAAAGAGCTAAGCGAGATGGATTATCATGAGATTGCTTACGTGATCATGAAGGAATTTTTTACAGATTTTACAGAAGAAGAATTAAAAGCGTGTATCGAGAAAGCATATGACAGTAAATTCGACACAGAAGAGATTGCGCCCCTTGCTAAGGTTGGAGAGACATATTTCTTGGAATTATATCATGGTGCAACTATAGCGTTTAAGGACATGGCACTTTCTATTCTTCCACATTTACTTACTACCTCGGCGAAGAAGAATGATGTAAAGAATGAGATTGTAATCTTGACTGCGACATCAGGGGACACGGGAAAAGCAGCACTTGCAGGATTTGCAGATGTAGAAGGAACCAGGATCATTGTATTTTATCCAAAGAACGGTGTAAGTAAAGTGCAGATGCTTCAGATGGTCACACAAAAGGGAGACAATACTTCTGTTGTGGCACTTCATGGAAATTTTGACAATGCACAAAGTGGTGTCAAGGCAATGTTCGAAGATAAAGAATTGGCAAGGATATTGGAAGAAGCAGGATATCAATTTTCATCAGCAAATTCGATTAATATCGGAAGGCTTGTGCCTCAGGTTGTCTATTATGTATACGCATATGCAAAGTTATTGCAGAATGGGGAAATTGAGGAGGGAGAGACAATTGATGTTGCCGTTCCAACCGGAAATTTCGGGAATATTTTAGCAGCATACTATGCAAAATGCATGGGGCTTCCTATTCACAAATTGATTTGTGCTTCCAATGAAAATAAAGTACTTTATGATTTCTTTCAGACAGGAACATATGATAAGAACAGAGAATTTGTCTTAACTACTTCTCCTTCTATGGACATTTTGATTTCAAGTAATCTTGAAAGACTGATTTATTTAATTACAGGAGAAGATGATAAGAAAACTGCAGAGTTTATGCAGAAGCTGAAGAAAGATGGCAAATATCAGATTACAGAGGAAATGAAAGAACGATTGACAGATTTTGTTGGTGGTTATGCGACAGAGGAACAAGTAGCTCGGACGATACATGACACTTATGAAGCTGTGGGGTATGTGATGGATACACACACAGCCGTGGCAGCAACTGTGTATGAGAACTATGCGAAGTGTGTGGAACAGAGGAAAAAAGTAGTGATTGCTTCGACGGCAAGTCCATACAAGTTTGGACGCAGCGTGATGACTGCAATTGATATGAAATATGAAAATGTAGATGAATTTGAACTGATTGATGTTCTGCATGATATTTCAAACACAGATATTCCGAAGGCGATTGAAGAAATTCGAAAAGCAAGTATTGTGCACAAGTTAGAATGTGATATGGATGAAATGCAGGATACAGTTAAGAAGATTTTAGGGATAGGTACGGAGAAGTAAAGACGTGATTTGTGGATATATCCTTGCAGGTGGAAAGAACAGCAGAATGAATGGTAACAAGAAGTTATTTCTGGAATATGAAGGTGAGCTGTTCTATGATCGTATTTTGGAAATATTTGATATGTTTGATGAAACATATATATCGGTAGAGTGTGATGAGCCGTATCGGCAACTAGACGTGCCACTGGTGGTGGATCAATATAAGGAAATTGGTCCGATGGGGGGAATTGTCTCTGGATTGAGCCAAATTGACGCAGAGGCGCTCTGTGTGGCAGCATGCGATATGCCGATGGTTGAGAAGAATGTAATCAAACAATTAGTGAAGGCTTATGAGGAACATCCAGTGATTACGGTGATTCAAGCTGGGGAGAGACTGCACCCACTTCTTGGTATTTATCCTCGCAAGTGTTTGCCGATTGCTAAGGACTTGATTGAGGCAGGATATTATAAGATGCGAGGTCTGCTAGAGCAATTTGGCTATCAAGTGGTAGTAGTGGAAGAAGATGCTCCTAGTATCTACAATGTAAATACGATGGAGGAGTATCAAAAGTTAAAACAGTTGAAAAATCATCACTAATGGTGTATAATAAGGTTCGTAAACCTGGGGTGTTCGATAACCTCGATTTTTTGAACCTACATTACTTTAAACGGGATTCCTATTATCTCTGGAACTATGTCAGACCGTCATTGCGCAGCGGAAGGCAGAAAAACAGATGCGGTTGCCCACCTAGCATTCGCTAGGAGTCAAAAAACGAGAAACGGCATCTCGGGGGACATACTTAAGATGAAGAGGCAGTTGCTTGAGCGACTGCCTTTACTTTTGAGGAAGTAGCAGTGCTTTTAGATGATTAGCGGTGTGAAAACGGGAGGAATATGTGAGATATGTTGAAAAGAGTTTTTCGCATAACAAAATATATTAGTAACAATCATGTGGGAGCATTTGCCGCACAAGCTGCGTACTTTTTGATATTAAGTATGATACCTATTTTTTTACTTTTACTCACAATTATTCAGTATACTCCAGTAACGAAAGCGGATGTAATGTCTGCAATGATCTTAGTGTTTCCCGAAGCTCATATGCAAAGTTTTATTGTGAGTATTATCAACCAAGTATATAATCAGTCTCGTGCAATTATTCCGATTACTGCAGTCACTGCGTTGTGGTCAGCAGGAAAAGGTGTTATGGCAATGAATAAAGGATTGAATTGTGTCTATGACACACATGAGACAAGAAGTTTTGTGGTTATGAGGATACGGGCAAGTTTTTATACGATTGTGTTTATTTTGGCGATTGTGATTGGATTGATTTTCTCGGTCTTTGGAAACAATCTTAGTTTGTTTTTGAATAAGCACTTCCCAATTCTAAGAGAAAGTGTGGCCATTATCTTAGAAAGTCGCACAGTTGTCAGTTTTGGAATTTGGTTCTTCTTTTCGATGATAATTTATCACTTTTTGCCAAATAGGAGATGCAAACTTCGCACACATATTCCAGGGGCACTTTTTACCTCCGCGACATGGATTTTGATTTCTTTTGGTTTTTCAGTGTATTTAACTTTTTTTCAAGGATTTTCAGGACTGTATGGCAGTATGACAGCGATTGTTTTGGTGATGTTATGGTTGTATTTTTGTATGTATGTAATGCTACTTGGTGGATTGCTGAATCACTTGCTGGATGAAAAAAGAAAATGTAAAATATGAGAAAGGGCTGCAAAATACTGATAAAGAGTATTTTGCAGCCTACTTTGTTTTTAGATAAAGAATTCGTTATCTCTGCGTGTTTTTGTGCAAGCATCTAACTTTTCACTCATCATATTTTGCACTGGAGGTGGTAAAATGCGTACTTTCATCGGACAGACTGCTGTACATGCCAAGCACATAAAACATTTTGTTACATCTGTTGTGACTACTTTGTCTTCCACAGTAACAGCGTTAACTGGACAGACTCTTGCGCAGGCACCGCAACCGATACATCCGTCAATTGAAATTGGTGTTACAGCATTTGGATTTACTTCTCTATATGGGAAGTTGCCAGGAACTTTTGGTTCTTCCATACAGTTGCCATCCAGTTTCTTTTGGATATCAGACGCAAATTTTTTGAGATCTTCGGCATCTTTGTCATCAGGGCGTCCTGCTCCAGCGGCTGGCACTACAGAATGCTGTGCGATTGGTGCTGCAGATGCAATGATTTGGAAGCCCGCAGATTTTACGACATCATTAAGCTCTAAAAGTGCATCGTCATAGTGGCGATTTCCATATACGGCAAGTGTGATGGCCTTTTTTCCATTTCCATCAATAGCTTTCAGTTGTTCGGTAACAAATGCTGGTATTCTGCCTGCGAAAACCGGTGCAGCGATTACCGCTACATCATTAGATGCAGTTTCAGTTTCTTTCTTGCCAAGATTTCTCTGTTCTACCTGTTCAAATAATTCCTGACAAAGGATTTCTCCAACTTTTTTGGTTCCTCCAGTTGGGCTAAAATAATAAAGAGTTCCGTTTTTCATTTGTCTTTCTTCCTTTCGTTTGAGTGATTTAGTGTTATTTCCATATAATATTGGCTGGTTTTCGAGGAGCACTTCGACAGTAGTGCACAGCGGGATATCCGATGAGGATGCATGTTTTTGCCTGACAGTCTGCAATGCCAAGCCAATCTCTTAAAGCATCATGATTATTGATAAGCTCCACTAGATAGCCACTGTAAAGTGCTCCGAGATTGTGTGACAGCGCAGTCAGTTCTATACTTTGAGATGCAAGACCAGCATCCCATACACCACCGTGGTCTGCGGCCACGATGATAAGACAAGGTGCACCCCAGAAAAGAGAATCTTGCAGAGGATCATTTTTCGGGAGCTTTGCACGCTGTACGATACCGTATTGATTTTGTGGGGCATCTTCAGGGAAACTACGTATATAACGGTCGAAATATTCCCAGGCCATTTCTTTAAATGTATCCATTTCATTCTGCACGACTACGAAGCGGAAACGCTGTGAGTTAGCTCCAGTGGCGGAATATCTTGCGGCTTGAAGCAAATCCTCTAGAATTGATTGTTCAATTTTCTTTTCTTGGTATTGGCGAATACTGCGTCGAAACTTTAATGCATGAAGAATCGCAGCCGAGTCCAGTGCAGGGTACTCCGATGAAACTGGTGTAATATCAGAAATACTGTAGTCAGAATCTTCGATAGAGACAGCATTCTGGGGACAGACAGCAATGCAGTGCCCGCACTGAATACATTGTCTGGAAGCTGATTTCATCTGTGCCACGTTGTCTTTAATAGTGATGCAATAGCTGACACAATCGTTTACGCAAAGTCCACATCCGATACATTTCTCAGTGTTAAAAGTAATCATATTGTTCTCCTATAATTATAGATATTTCCTTAGGTTACCTGGAAGTCCTTCTTCAAAGTCTGCAGAAGCATCTTCAGGTGGAATGATTTGCCGTGTAAGAATTAGTTGCCTGATATATCCAATGATTCCATATAAAAAAATTGTAAGAGACTTATAAAGTTCTTCTGTGATTGGATCATGGTAAATATCCTGAATGATGTGGATGTACATATCCCGCATGGGAGATAGCAAGCTGTCATGAAGGCAATTTTGTCCTTGGTAGGAGGAAACGTTTATGAAAAAATCAATATTTTCATATACAATTTCAGTAGAAAATCTTGTAAATCCCCAGAAGCTTATCTTTGAATGGCGTTGATCAAAGTATCTTTGTAGTTTAGATGTATAAATCCACGTGACAAGTTCATGTTTGTCGTGAAAATGATTATAAAATGTTCGCGTACTTATCTGGCAGTTCTTAGCAATATCTGCAACTGTGATTTTCTCAAGGGGATATTGAGATAAAAGTTCTAAAGCTGAATCGGCGAGAAGCTCTTTCGTACTTTTTTTGGCAATCATATCATCATCTTTCTCATTCCATAAAGTAAAACAAAATGTATATCATTCAAAAGTATAACAAAAGAATTGGATGTATTTAAATAGATTTTTTCAATGATAATTTACATTTATAGAAAATTTTTGAAAAAGGAGGAATAAATTCTTGAATTGACAAAAGCGTGAAAATCCTTCTTCAATGATTCGAAATGTGAATGGAAAATAT
>CAZYCT010000068.1:0-6357 GCA_964646135.1 uncultured Coprococcus sp.
GTTATTCAGGATGCAATTAGACTTATAGAGGAGGGCACAGGCGAACGAATTGTGCCAGAAGAGATAGACTATGATGACAAAGCTGTGCTGGATTCCATCGGAACTGGGAAGACAGACGGTGTCTTTCAGTTAGAAAGTGCGGGAATGAAGAGCTTCATGAAGGAATTAAAACCGCAGAGTCTGGAGGATATTATTGCCGGAATTTCCTTGTATCGACCGGGTCCGATGGACTTTATTCCGCAGTACATCAAAGGGAAAAATCATCCGGACCAGATTACTTACGATTGTCCACAGCTTGAACCGATTTTGGCGCCGACCTATGGCTGCATCGTCTACCAGGAACAAGTTATGCAGATCGTGCGTAATCTTGCAGGGTACACGCTGGGGCGAAGCGATTTGCTGCGCCGTGCCATGAGCAAGAAGAAAGCAGATGTCATGCAAAAAGAACGCCAGAACTTCGTATATGGGAATCCGAAGGAAGGCGTGCCAGGATGTGTGGCAAATGGTATATCAGAAGAAATTGCGAATAAAATTTATGATGAAATGATTGATTTCGCGAAATACGCGTTCAATAAATCCCATGCGGCTGCCTACGCGGTCGTGTCTTATCAGACTGCCTATTTGAAATATTACCATCCAGTAGAATTCATGGCAGCGCTGATGACGTCTGTGATTGACAATCCTGGGAAGGTGGCAGAGTATATTTACACTTGTCGTCAGATGGGAATTCAGATTCTTCCGCCGGACATTAACCATGGGGTAGGCGGATTCTCGGTGGATCGTGGAAATATTCGCTATGGACTTACAGCAATTAAGAGTATTGGGCGACCAGTAATCGAGGCAATTGTCAATGAAAGGAGAGACAGAGGCGAATTCAAGAGTTTGAAGGATCTCCTGGAACGAGTGTCGGGAAGAGAGATTAATAAAAAATGCATAGAAAATTTCATCAAGTCAGGTGCCCTTGACAGTCTAAAAGGAACAAGAAAGCAACATATGATGATTTATCTGCGCATCATGGATCAAGTGGCGCAGGAACGAAAATATTCTATGGCAGGTCAAATGTCTCTGTTCGATATTGTGGACGAAGCACAGAAAGAGGAATTTGAAATCACATTTCCAGATGTCGGTGAATATCAGAAAGAAACCATGCTTGCATTTGAAAAAGAAGTTCTTGGTATCTATGTCAGTGGTCATCCGCTGGAAGAATATGAGGAAAAATGGCGCAAAAATATTTCTGCAACGACATTGGATTTTCAGCTTGATGAAGAGACCGGGCGCACCAAAGTACACGATGGTGCCAGAGAGATTGTCGGGGGTATGATCACATCTAAGACCATCAAATACACAAAGACAAACAAAACGATGGCATTTATTACCATCGAAGACTTGGTCGGAACTGTGGAAGTGGTGATTTTCCCGAAGGATTATGAGAAGAATCAGCAGTATCTGCAAGAAGATGGCAAGGTCTTTGTAAAAGGGCGCGTGTCAGAAGAAGATGACAATGCCAGCAAGCTGATCTGTGAGGAGATTATTCCTTTTGAGAATACCAAGAAAGAGTTGTGGCTTCAATTTGCAGATAAAGCGGAATTTGCCAAGGAAGAGGTCATGCTGTATCGGATGCTGGAGCAAAGCGAAGGAAACGATGAGATTGTCATTTACTGTAAAGCGGAGCGCGCAATCAAGAGATTGCCGAAAAACAAGAATATTCAGATAGATGAAATCCTTTTGAGCAAACTCACCAATTATTTCGGGGAAGCAGATGTGAAAGTAGTCGAAAAATCGATTGAAAAGGTGCTATAAATGTTATAAAATATTAAAAAAGATTGTGAAATATTAGATAATGCTGGGCGCTGTGCCTGGCTGCATCTACAGTTTTTTATACAAATTGGAGGAATCTACCATGTCAGAAAAACAAATCAGGACAATTGGCGTATTGACGAGCGGTGGTGATGCACCTGGAATGAATGCTGCGCTTCGCGCGGTAGTAAGAGCTGCAAGGGCAAAGGGGTTACATGTGCGTGGAATTCGCAAGGGCTATTATGGGCTTATGACGGAAGATATTATCCGACTGGATGCGGCCGATGTTTCTGATATCATTCAGCGAGGTGGAACGATTCTTCAGACAGCACGCTGTGCAGAGATGATGGAGGAAGATGGACCGAGTAAGGCGGCCTCTGTCTGTAAGAAGTATGGGATTGACGGCTTAGTGGTAATCGGTGGTGATGGCTCTTTTCGAGGTGCGCAGAAGCTATCGGAATTTGGAGTAAATACAATCGGAATCCCAGCGACGATAGATTTGGATATTGCCTGCACAGAATTCACAATTGGATTTGATACAGCAGTGAATACGGCGATGCAGGCCATTGACCGAATCCGTGACACTTCGACTTCACATGAACGGTGCAGTATCATTGAAGTTATGGGGCGCGATGCGGGGTATCTCGCGCTGTGGTGTGGAATTGCCAATGGAGCAGAGCGCGTTCTCATGCCAGAAGTTCACAATTACGACGAACAACAAATTATTCGAGATATTATAGAAAATAAAAAACGTGGAAAGAAGAACTACATTATCATCAATGCAGAAGGCGTCGGAGATTCTATGGCGATGGCAAAGCGGATTGAAGAGGCGACTGGTGTAGAGACCAGAGCGACAATCTTAGGCCATATGCAGCGAGGCGGAAGCCCGACATGTAAGGACCGTGTATATTCTTCCATTATGGGAGCGATGGCGGTTGATCTTCTCGTGGCGGGAAAGACGAACCGTGTAGTGGGATATAAGCATGGAGAGTACATTGACTTCGATATCAACGAAGCACTTGCCATGACGAAGGATATTCCAAGTTACATGAACGAAGTCTTTGACATGTTGATCATGTAGAACAAAGGTGACTATGACACAGGAAGTATTATTGACAATTTCCGGGCTTCATGAGATGGGGGACCTGGATATTCAGACAGAAGAAAATGAGGTGCTTGAGACAATCACCCCAGCAAAGTATTATTTGAAAAACGGCAAGCACTATGTCTTATATGATGAAGTTATGGAAGGCTCGCCGGATGTGATTAAGAACAAGATTAAGATTACAGAAGGAAGAGTCCTTGAGATTATCAAGACAGGGGCTACCAATTCTCATATGATCTTCGAAGAGGGCAAGAGCAATCTCACCATCTATGATACACAGTATGGGCAGTTCTTTTTGGATATGCACACGGACGTTTTGGAAATCTTTGAAGAAGAGGACGAGATTTCAGTTAAAGTTGAATATGGAATGTCGATGAATAATCAGAAAGTTGCGGACTGTAAGGTGTTCATGAATATCAAACCAAAGTCGAATAAGATTTTATAAGCAAAAGAGCTGTGATACATGGTGATCACAGCTCTTTAAGTATATGTAAGATTAGTTGTCTTTGCGAAATCTTGCGAAAAAGCCCTTTTTCTTCTGCTGAGGGGTCTCCAACTGTCCTCTGATACCTCTTACATCTGTAATGTAAATGCCACTGATCGTAGCTTTTACCTCTTTCTTAACGGGTATGACATTGAATACTTTCTCGTCGCAAATGAAGTTCATAATCTTTGGACCAACTTTCCCTTTTACAATGGAAATCTTAGAACGACGAAGATACCAAGGGGTCTGCTCCTTTACTGCGGCAGGAAGAGCAGCATCTTTGAAACGCATGATCTTCTTGTCGATGACAAGCATAGACACTTCCTGCTTGTAAGCTTCAATTGATTTTTGATTTTCATCTTGCTTTTGCTGCATTTTCTTTCCGAAGAAATACAGAGCAACAAGAATGCCGATCATAACGGCAATAACAACTATGAAAATGATAGTACCTGTTTTCACGAAAGTTCCTCCTAAAACATTTTTACATATCTGTTATTGTATCATTCTTTCCAAATGAGTGCAAGTAATTGGTTAAAAAAGTGTGAACTCGGGAAAAATCCTTTTAAATGCACCAAATATGTGGTATCATCGCAATGTGTAGCGCCTTGAAATAGGAAGGCGAATAACAGATGAGAGAGGTACGTATATGAAAAGAAGAGCAACAGCATTGACGGCTGTCGTGTGTGTAGCAGCTATGCTTATGACAGGGTGTCAGGCTAAGGAACTTTCTGACGAATATGTGTCAGTGGGAAAGTATAAGGGTGTTGAAGTATCGGGAGTAGAAGAACCTGCGGCAATTACGGATGCAGATGTAGAAGCACAGATTAGTAATATCTTGGCAAGCTATGCGGAGAAGGTTGCAGTTACCAATCGCGCAGCTGAAGAAGGAGATATCGCAAATATTGATTATGTCGGAACAAAAGACGGAGTTGCATTTGATGGTGGAACTGCAGAAGGCTTCGATCTTACACTGGGAAGTGGAGGATTCATAGATGGATTTGAAGCAGGAATCATTGGTCATCACGCAGGTGAGACTTTTGAACTGAATCTGACTTTCCCGGAAAATTATTCAGAAGAACTTGCTGGTCAAGCAGTCGTATTTACTGTAACGCTGAATTCCCTCAGTGTAGAAGAATCGCCAGAACTCACTGATGATCTTGTGAAAGAAACTCTTTCAGAAGAAGCTCAGAGCGTTGAAGAATATAAGAAAGAGATCAAGGAAGAACTGGAGAAAATAAACGAAGAGAATTACCAGGCAGAACTTCGAGATGCTGCATGGAATGTTGTCCTTGAGAACACAACTGTAAATGAATATCCAGAAGAAGCTATCAAAGAATACACAGATATGATCACTACAGAATATCAGACAATGGCAACATATTATGGATTAGAGTTTGCAGAGTTTCTAGAGACTTATATGGGAATGGATGAAGAGACATTCAACACAGAGGTTGAGAAAGTTGCTCAGCAGCAGGTGAAGAGTGATCTGGTAAGAGACTTGCTTGCAGAGAATGTGAAGATTGGTGATTCCGAAAAGGCATATCAGGAAGTATATGCGCGCTATGCATCTTATTATTCTTATACAGATGTCGATGCATTCTTAGAAGAGATGGAAAGCGCAGGAAACAAAGAAGCGTTGGACAAGCTGGTACTCTTGGAATTAGTGCAGAACTGGATTGTTGATAATTGTAAAATAGTTGCAGAATAAAAGAAAGCTTCAGAAATGGCGGGCAGCCGTTTCTGAAGCTTTTTTCGTTCGTGAGGGAGTATTCCGCTCAATTTTGTAATAAAACAATTGAGTAGTAATGGGAGTTTGTGATAACATTGAATGGAGAATTTCCGAAAGGGGAAAATGTAAAGACGAAGGATCTGGGAGAAGTCGGAGAACTGCTTTCGGAAGTAGTCAAGGAACTGAAGGACTTTGATGAAGTGATGCAGATTCAGGCAGATGGACGTCAGAAGAGACAAGAAGCAGAAACAGAGATGCTTCGACTTGAGAACGAGCTGAAAGAGAAACTTTTGGAAATCAGAGGTTAGTATAGGAGGAAGAGAAAGTGGCAGATAAAAATTTGATCAAGGATATTACAAACGCCTTTGGACCGAGCGGATTTGAAGAAGAAGTGTGTCAAGTAATCCAGAAATACACAGAAGGATTTGACGTGACTAATGATGCGATGTGCAATGTGTACATGAAACGAAAAGATTACTCCGGAAACAAACCGATTGTTATGCTTGATGCCCATTCTGACGAATGTGGAATGATGATACAGAGCATCCGTGAGAATGGACTTTTGAATTTCCTGAATCTGGGTGGCATTCATATTACAAACCTGCCAGCCCATTCGGTTATTGTGCGCAATCGTGCAGGAGAAAAGATTCGAGGAATCATTACTTCAAAACCGATTCATTTCCTTGGCGCGAAAGAGCGAAGCTCCTGTGAGATGGAGATTGAAGAGTTAGCAATCGATGTGGGGGCAACCAGCAAGGAAGAGGTAGAGGAAGTGTACGGAATTCATGTGGGTGATCCGGTGGTTCCAGATGTAACGTTTGACTATGACGAAAAAGGTGACATCTGCTATGGAAAAGCATTTGATAACAGACTGGGATGCACATGCATCATCGAGACCATGAAAATGCTACTAGAGGATACTCTTTCTGTCGATGTGGTAGGAGCGTTTGCAGCGCAGGAAGAAGTTGGGGAACGCGGCGCGACAGTCACTTCCCAAGTAGTGAAGCCAGATTTTGCGATTGTTTTCGAAGGCTCTCCGGCGGACGATTTCTATTACAGCGCAGGCATTGCACAGGGGGCAATGAAAAAAGGCGTTCAGATTCGTTATCGAGACAATAGTTATATCTCAAATGCCCAGTTTATTGAATTGGCACACAAGGTAGGAGACAAGTACGGTATTAAGTATCAGGACGCTGTTCGAAGAGGCGGTGGAACGAATGCGGGAGTGATAAGTTTAGAAGG
>CAZYCT010000068.1:6457-11038 GCA_964646135.1 uncultured Coprococcus sp.
ACATTGATGCAACTGTGAGAATGGCAGCGGAAGTGATACGAGCTATGGATGAGGACGCTGTTCGAAGAGGCGGTGGAACGAATGCGGGAGTGATAAGTTTAGAAGGAAAAGCGGTACCTGTATTGGTACTTGGCGTTCCATCCCGCTATGTGCATACACATCATAACTTCTGTGCAATGGAAGACATTGATGCAACTGTGAGAATGGCAGCGGAAGTGATACGAGCTATGGATGAGGAAGTAAGAAATAAGATTCTGAGAAAAGATATTTTAAAGTAAAATTTGTTGAGGTGCAAAGATTTCATGAGAAAGAAATCTTTGCACCTTTTCTTTTTTATATTTTTAACAGTCAAGTATACAGTCCAAATATTTTTCCAAATATGGTGCAAGTCCATAGCGAGTCTCGCCGCTATAGCCTGTGACGGTATCCGCTGCGATCATGGAGTTAAGGACAGCCTCTTCTTCCGCTTCTATGACCGCGCAGAAGGCAGTGCTTAATGCAGAGTCGCCAAGAAAGGTAAATGTCTGGGTATCCTCAGTGGCTTCGTGTGGAATCACATGGGCAGTTGAGAAACCTAGCATCACATCGCCGCTTCCATGTCCGACGTGGGAACCAGTTCGCCCAAGTCCGATGGCTGCACGCTTCAAAATGCGATGAAGCTGTCTGCTAGAAACGGGAAGATCTGTGGCAATGATGGACATAATAGAGCCCTTATCTTCGGTGGCTGGAGTGATTTCGCTTTCTATTTTCTGACCAAGTGGAAAACCATTGACGGTAAGATCGCAAGTGGAACCGAAATTAGACTGTACTAGCACGCCCAAAGTATATGTCTTTTCGCCGATGGTAAATTGTCTGGAGGCAGAGCCGATACCGCCTTTAAAGCCAAAGCAGATGGTTCCCTTTCCAGCACCCACATCACCTTGAGGAAAATCTGCGCAAGCATTATCAATGGCACGATATACATGTTCTTTTTGAACAGCACGGTCGCAGATGTCGTTCAGGTTGCTGTCGTTGCACTCGCCAACGACAGGGTTGAAGGATTGAAAAGGTATGTGCTCCAAGGCACAGCGATTGACCATGTAATCGACGATGCTATCCTGGACGAGGCCTACATTTAGCGTGTTGGTCAGGGCAATCGGGGATTCCAAAGTGCCAAGCTCTTGGATCTGAAGCGTTCCCGCTGTCTTCCCAAAACCATTTAAAATATAAGAAGAAGCTATGAATTTATTTGCAAAAATGTTATTTGGTGTTGGGAGAATGACCGTGACGCCGGTTTTGTGTCGCTCGTCGTCAATGGTGCAGTGTCCGACGGTCACACCATTGACATCGGCAATGTTGTTGCGCTTTCCAGGAGACATAGAACCGATCTTGATATCGTAGTCTCGCAATCGTTTATTATTCATGTGATAACACCCTTTCTTGTTGATCTGTTATCAAATTTTAACACATAGAAATAGTTACAACAAGAGACGGATTTGCTATAATGAGTGTAATAGTTGGCTAAATGAAAGGAGAACATTGGCGATATGGGATTGATAAAAGCATTAGCAGGAGCGACAGGAGGCATTCTCGCAGATCAATGGAAAGAATATTTTTACTGCGACACGCTGCCGACAGACATCCTTGTGAAGAAGGGACAGAAGAAAGTCAGTGGACGCTCTTCGAATACGAAAGGTGTAGATAACATTATCACATCTGGTTCTGTGATTGCTGTAAATGAAGGACAATGTATGCTGATTGTGGAGCAGGGGAAAGTAGTAGATCTCTGCGCGGAAGCGGGTACTTATACATACGACGCATCTACGGAACCATCTATTTTCGGAGGAAATCTTGGACAGGATATTGCAGAAGTGTTTGAAAATATAGGGAAACGCTTTACTTTCGGCGGAGAGGCACCGAAAGATCAGAGAGTTTACTATGTGAATACCAAGGAATTGATAGGAAATAAATATGGAACAGCGAATCCAGTGCCGTTCCGTGTGGTAGATACGAACATTGGTCTGGATGTAGATATCGCCATCCGATGTTTCGGAGAATATAGTTATCGTATCGTCAATCCTATTTTGTTTTATACAAATGTCTGTGGCAATGTGACAGAAAGTTATGAGAGAGAGCAGATTGAAGGCCAGCTTAAAAGTGAGCTCTTGACTGCATTACAGCCGGCTTTTGCCAAGATTTCTGACATGGGGATTCGTTACAGCTCCCTGCCGGGACACACGTTGGAGCTTGCGCAGGTATTGAATGAGGTGCTCACGAGTCAGTGGAAAGAGTCGAGAGGGCTGGAGATTGTTTCCGTTGGAGTAAGCAGTGTGAAGGCGTCAGATGAAGATGAGGCTATGATAAAGGAACTCCAGAAGACTGCAGTGTTCCGCAATCCGAATATGGCAGCTGCGCATATGGTAGGTGCGCAAGGGGAAGCGATGAAGATGGCGGCATCGAATCAGAATGCTGGTGCTATGATGGGATTTATGGGAATGAACATGGCAAATATGGCAGGCGGCGCGAATGTGCAGAATCTCTTTGCCATGGGACAGCAAGCACAGCAAAGCCAGCAACCGCAGCAAGGTCAGATGACAGCGCAGCAGCCAGAAGGCACATGGACTTGCGTATGTGGTCAAGTAAATACTGGCAAGTTCTGCATGGAGTGTGGTGCAAAGAAACCAGAAGCTACATGGACATGCGCATGCGGTCAGGTAAATACTGGAAAGTTTTGTGCAGAATGTGGTGCGAAGCGGCCAGGTGTGTAAGAGAAGAGGAGTGTTATGCCAGGATTAATAGAGTATGAGTGCCCATGTTGCGGCGGGATGGTTGAATTTGACAGCTCCAGTCAGAAATTGAAATGCCCTTATTGTGACACAGAATTTGATGTTGATGCGATACAAGAATATGAAGTAGAAAAAACAGCAGAACATGCGGACAGCATGGGCTGGGAAGGTCAGGCTGGGGGCGAGTGGACTGAGAACGAAAAAGATGGCATGCAGGTGTATATTTGCCAGTCCTGTGGAGGCGAGATTCTCTGTGATCAGACAACCGCAGCCACGAAGTGCCCATACTGTGACAACAATGTAGTTGTAAAAGGGAAACTGGAAGGGGACTTGAAGCCCGACTATGTGATTCCGTTTAAGCTAGATAAGAAGGCGGCCAAGGAAGGATTGAAACGACATTTGGAAGGCAAACGGCTTCTTCCAAAGGTGTTCAAGGATGAAAACCATATTGACGAGGTTAAGGGCATCTATGTTCCGTTCTGGTTATTCGATACGAAGGTAGATGCATCAGCCCGCTATAGGACGACGAAGACGCGGGTGTGGACAGATAGCAAATACCGCTACAAGGCAACTAGTTTTTATTCTGTTGTCCGCGGGGGAGAGATGAAATTCTCAAAAGTTCCAGTGGATGGCTCGTCTAAGATGGAAGATGAATTGATGGAATCGATAGAACCATTTGACTTCTCTGAGGCAGTAGATTTTAAAACAGCATATCTTGCAGGGTATTTGGCAGACCGATATGATGTAAATGCAGAAGAAAGTGTCAGCCGGGCGAATGCGCGAATCAAGGAAAGTGCCATGAGTGCTCTGGAGGCAACGGTAAACGGTTATACAACTGTCATCCTAGAATCTGACAGCGTGAAGTTCTCGCGGGGGCAGGTTCGATATGCGCTTTATCCAGTGTGGATTTTAAATACAGACTGGAAAGGCAAGAAATATACATTCGCGATGAATGGTCAGACAGGAAAATTTGTCGGAGATCTTCCGGTGGATAAGGGACTGTATTGGAAATATCTGACTATGATTGGCGGGACAGTGGGAGTGATTTCCTTTTTATTGTCCTATCTGATGTGGATGATATAAGAGGGGGATGGAAGAATGAAGAGAATAATTTCAATATTAAGTATCGCATGGATTCTTTCATTTTCAATGCTGAATGTGAATGCGGCAGAAGCACCTAGAGTGGTAGATGGAGCGGATCTTCTGACGGATGATGAAGAAAGGCAGCTGTTGCAGGAAGTGGATGAAATCAGTGAAAGGCAGCAACTTGATGTTGTGGTGGTGACAACGAACTCCCTGGGAGGAAAGAACATAACTGCGTACACGGAAGACTTTTATGATGAAAATGGATATGGATTCGGAGAAACATACGATGGCGTGATTCTGCTTATCGATATGGACACGCGACAGTGTAAAATGGTAACGACAGGGTTTGGAATTACTGCATTTACGGATGTGGGAATTGACTATATAGCTGAAAAATTCCTTCCATATCTAAGTGATGGCGATTACTATCAGGCATTTTCTACATATGCAAAATGGTGCGATGCGTTTACGGCACAGGCTAGAGAAGGCGAGTCGTATGATGTTTCAAACATGCCTAAAGAAGCATTTCCAATTCTTCCCAGATTGGGAGTTGCTGCACTGATTGGACTTGTGGCTGGTTTTGTCGGTGTGACGATTCTGAAGGGACAGATGAAGAGTGTGAGAAGACAAAAGAACGCAGGCAGATATGCAACTGCGGAAGGTCTGCGGTTACATACACAAAAGGACCGCTTCTTATATGTACATACAGATCGAGAGCGACTTCCGGAGC
>CAZYCT010000069.1:0-11019 GCA_964646135.1 uncultured Coprococcus sp.
ACATGATTATGCTCAAAAAATGCTGGTACAGGCCATCCCCACATCATATGTCCCATAGAAAAATACATAAGAATGACTAAAAATCCAAGAGAATAGCACAATCGCTTTTTCAACTTCGGTGTCTCCTGGTCTTTTAACATATCTTCATTTTGAGCTGCACTAGAACTAGAATTCTGCACCGCGCCCTTCACTGCCGCCCCATATCCAGCATTTTCCACAGCCTTTATAATAGATTCCGTCGAAGCAGACCCTTCTACCCCCATAGAATTCGTCAGCAAACTCACGGAACACGAATCCACACCTGGCACCGCATTCACCGCTTTTTCCACACGCGCACTGCAGGCTGCACAACTCATTCCTGTCACTGTAAATTGTTTCAACTACATTCACCTCACCTTTATTTCATTAATCTCTGTATGGTCGCAACCAATTCGTCTACTGTTTCTTCTTTTCCTTCTTTGATATCATTTGTCACACACGTTTTAATATGCTCAGAAAGTAATTCTCTGTTAAAACTATTCAGTGCTGCATTGGCAGCTGCCACTTGAATCAAAATATCAATACAGTACGCATCTTCTTCTACCATTCGCTTAATCCCGCGAATCTGCCCCTCAATTCGACTTAGACGATTCACCAATTTCCGATGTTCTTCTGGTGATCTTTCTTTTGTTTTATGACAACATTCTTTTTCCATTTTATTATACCTCCTGTCGGTATTATGTTATACCCTATTTAGGTATAAGTCAAGGCTTATTGCAAATAAAAATAGAGCAGTAGATCATCATCAATTGATTTGATCCCCGCTCTATTTGGACATTCGTCATTTCTTTAAATATTTGATATCAACAAATTTTATTTCATCTTCTGAATCACTTCTTCTAATTGTTCACTGATTTTCTTTGCAGTTTTAAAATCTTTTTTCTGCAGACATCCCTCAATTCTCGTTTCGAGTTCTTTCTTTTTCTGCTCTAATTCCAAATATTCTTTGTCAAAATGGTCTTCATAGACCATCTTGCGAAATGCACGGACACGCATTCTTCGAAGGGTGTGATTTTCCACATAAAGAACGTAATCTACACAATTTACAATACTATAAAAATCATGAGAAACCATAAGCACTGCACCCTTGTATTCAGAAATCGCCTTTTCAAGTGCAATCTGCGAATAAGTGTCCAGATGACTAGTTGGTTCATCCAAAATCAACAAATTAGCTTCGCTAAGAGAAAGTTTTGCAAGCTGCAGCAAATTTTTCTCACCACCTGAGAGTGTTTCAATCTTGCAGCTCAAAGTGTCCGGTTCAAAACAATACTGTTCTAAGTAAGATGCAATGTCGGCCTTTTTTGTGAATCCAAGTGCTTCAAATTCCTCATAAATTGTATTGCTTTCATTCAAAGTATCTTCGTGAAGCTGAGACAAAAATCCCACTTTTACATCTGGTTCCATACAGATTTCTGGCGCTGTATTTTTGTAGATTTCTCGCAGTAACGTCGTTTTTCCGGTTCCATTTGGTCCGACGATCGCCACTTTTTCCTGTGCCTTTATTTCGAAATTCACATCTTTTAAAAGTTCTTGTTCAAATGCCACTTGATAGTTTTCTACCTTCAGCACTGTGACATCCTTTTTTTCCTCGTCCGCAATAATTTCCGGGAATGTGATCTGAGGCTTGCGAAGTTCTACGAATGGTTGTTTGATTTTCCTTGCTTCTAAACGATCCAAATGGGTCTGCTTCGCGTGAACAGTTCTTCCACGTGTTGCACTTGTCATAATCGTTGCCTCATTGCGCAGTCGATCGACCATTTTCTGATAGCGCTGTATCTCTGCCTCATCAGCCTCGGCAAGCTCCTGCAATTCCATCTTTTTCTGCATCAATGAAAAATTGTAATCCGTATAGCTTCCATCGAATTCCTGGATATCAGCATTTTCTAAATGCAAGATTTTGTCGAAACAGTGGTTTAGTAAATATCGATTATGTGTAATCACTAAAATAGTCTCCTTATAGTGATTGATCAGATCCCGAAGTCCATTCAGATTTTCAAAATCAAGGAATACATCTGGTTCATCCATGATAAGCAAATCTGGTTTAAAAAGCATCTGTTTAATAACCTGTAAAAGCTTGTACTCTCCTCCACTCAACTTTGAAATTTCTAGTCCAGCCAATTGCTCCATTCCTGCAACTTTCAGCTGCTTGTAAATGTTGACCTCATAATTATCACCATCCACTGCCTGAATCTGATCCATGACACACTGATATTCTTCAAATACAGACTCCAAATCCTCCGTCTCTGCCATCAATGTGCAAAGTCTTTCATTTTCTCTCTGTAAACGCACAAATTCTTCACTCAAATAATCGAACACTGTAATTTCCTGGTTCTTCTTGCGCACCGCGAATTGACTAACAAAGCCGATTCGGCATCCATCTTCTTTTATAATTTTTCCATCATACAAATATCGCTCTGGTTCCATAATCATGTTGACTAATGTTGTCTTTCCGGTTCCATTACTTCCGATAAATGCACAATGTCTGCCATCCTCTAGTGTAAATGAAATATTTTTATACAACTCTTTCTCTGGGAAAGAGTAGGATAATTCTTCTACTTTAATCATATATTTTCTTCCTTAATCCGCTATTTTCCTTCCTCTATATCGTCTGGGAAAACAGCAATTTTTATTACATTTTCTTTTTTATATTCAAAGATTTCATATGCCTCTTCAATTCTTGAAAGGGGATATCTATGCGTGATTAACGGGGTGGTATCGATTTTTCCTTCTGCAATCAACTGCAGTACTTCCTCACAATCACAGCCGTCCACTCCACCCGTCTTAAATATCAAGTTTTTCCCATACATGTCTGGCAATGGCAGACTTTGTGCTTCATCATAGAGGGCGACAATGGTCACAATTGCATTTGGTCTCGCATTCTCCCATGCCATAAGAAAGGTATCTTTCGTCCCCGCCACTTCTAGAACAACATCGGCACCACCGTGGTCGCTGTATTTTTGAACAAATTCTTTAACATGATCCGGTGTAGTCACAAGTACCTCTGGATAATGTTCTTTGACGAACGAAATTCTCCCCTGATCCGTCTCGCACACAATGATATTCTTTGGATTCTTGAGCATAACACATAGAAGTGTACATAGACCTGTAGGTCCTGCACCTATAATCAAGACGGTATCTTCCTCTGTAATTTCAGATATTCGTGTCGCCCAAAATCCCGTTGCAAGGACATCACCGACAAATAGTGCCTGCTCATCTGTCACCGAATCAGGAATTCGATTTAATCCTTGATCCGCATATGGCACGCGGACATACGCAGTCTGTCCGCCATCAATCCTGCATCCTAGCGCCCATCCACCATTTTCGTCTACACAATTATTCACATAACCTTTTTTGCAGAAAAAGCATTCCCCACAAAAAGTCTCCACATTAACGGTCACTCTGTCACCTGGCTTTACTTTCTTGACTTCGTCTCCAACTTGTTCCACAATCCCGACCATTTCATGACCAATTGTGATTCCTGGAACTGCCCTCGGCACAGAACCATGCTTAATATGTAGATCACTACTGCAAATACTAGATAACGTCACTTTAACGATTGCATCTTTCGCGCATTGAAGAACAGGCTTATCCTTCTCTTTTAATTCAAATTTCCCTTTTTCAACATATGTATATGCAAGCATGCATGTTCCTCCTCATTTTCCTCTGCCAATTTATGCGCGTCTCTCAGGAATTCTGCTTTCACATGGCACCTTTGTCTGACAAAATCCACAGCCAAACCTCGGTGCTGTCACTTCCTTGAACTTCATAAGACAAGCATTGCACTTTGTATGATCTTTACCGTTCTCTAATGAAATTGCCTGTGCCGGACAGCGTCTCACGCAGGCTCCACACTGTGTGCAATACTCATAGACCTCTGTGTAAGCTCGCTCATCTGCCTGCATCTTAGCATCAATGATAATGCTGGTAAATCTTCCTGCCATACCTTTCTCCGTGATAATTCCCTTCGAAAGTCCAAATGTTCCTAATCCACAAGCAAATGCTGCATGCCGCTCTGACCAGTTGCTTCCAAATGTTCTTTCACTTGCACACGCATACTGTTCCACTTGCTTTCCTTCTACAATCTTCACAAAGCGCTCATCTATACACGGTGTACAATTCTTGATTCCTTGTTCTGTGAACCATGCACTAAGCATTTTTGTAAATGAAATAATATATTCCTGTCCTTCGATTCTTCCGTGGAGCCAAGCCGGCGACGGACACTCTGTCGCCACGCGATTCCCCTTCTTCACTTCTTCTGTGAACGGAAAGAAGAGAGAAATCACTGTTTGTGCTTCCGCAAGCCACTCTTGAGGTGTCATATGCCAAGGACCAATTACCCTCTCACTCTTATATTCTTTGAACAGAGGATCCTCCGCCGACGCAACACCAATCAATGGTTCTTCAAACATCTGTATTCCCGCCACTTCCGGGCATATCGCAATCTGTTCTGAAATAATATTTCCAGGACATTCTTTATAAATCCGGCTCACATTATCTGCAACAAAATTCTTCTCTAACATCTTATCGCCTCCTAATATATACTTTATAGTATAACAAAAAAAATCTTACCTAACTACTAATTTCATAGTTAAGTAAGATTATTTTTGACATTTTTAACCAACAAAAATTATAACATTTCTAAGAACGCGACAATTCTGGTCTCAATCTGTCCTGTATCTGTTGTCGAATAGTCCGTCTCTAATTTCATGTATGGTATTCCCAGTTCCTCTTCTACCATTCGTCTCATTTTTTCTGCTTCCACATTGAACGTATGACATGCCTGAAGAACTACTTCCACAACACCTTCCACTTCATATTTCTTAATCAATTCTTTTGTGTTGTTAATACGTCTGTCGTTTGGTGTCATAACAGAACAATTAATCTGAAGATAGCGATCTGAGATTGCGCGCAAAATGTCATCTGCATTTTCATCAATCATGATTTTTGTCGCATATTCGCCACCACAACTGTCATTGCACACAATTGCACCACCATTTTCCTCAATGACAGCGCCCACCTTTTTGAACACACCACCAGTAGGGCATCCTGTGATCAAAATTCTCTTTGCCTTTGGATCGACTGGTGTCTCGCCTCTGGCATATCTTTCTTTTACTTCTGCAAGCTTCTCTTCTAAGCGCTCAATCTCACTTCCAGTGTCCAGGGTGAAATCTCCTGACTGCATCGCAAGATGAATCTCTCTTCCCTTAATTGCAGGTGGATTTGCTCCTTGTAATTGGAAAAGTTCACACATAATCTGTCTTCTTCGATTACGCATGCGTACTGCTTCTCTTAGCTTTTCATCTGTAATCTCTACTCCAAGTCTTCTCTCCAGTTCTTCTTTCAGAAGTTTTACCTCTTCATACCAAATATCGCCTGCATAAGCGCGTTCCTGGCTTTGTGGCAAATGGAGCACATGAGTCGGTTTTAACTGATTCAAAAGCTCATACATTTTCTTTTTTCCATCACATGTTGTCTCACATACAATTAAATCAGTAAAATATGTATACGGACATTTTTCTGCATATGCAAATCCATAGGTTGATTTGATTAACGGACAAAGATTCTTAGGAAGAACTTTTTCTGCATCCGGAATCGGTTCATTGCTAGTACCACAAAGCCCGATAGAAAGTGCTCCCGCTGCATCGATTACTTCTCGTGGAGTATAAGAACATAAAGTTCCGACCAATTTTCCGCCCTTTTCTTTATATTCTTTTACTTTCAAAAATCCAGCCTTTTTTGCATCTTCTAATTCTTCAAATGTTTTTGGCAATTCAAAATTATTCATATATCACCTATACGATAATTAGAATGTTAATTATCATATGTTTCCTTTCTAGTAAAATAGCTTCCTATCTCTTCTAGTTACAGACAAAGTTTTACATCTTTTTCTTTCTTCTCAACATGTTTTCGTTCGGTCAATTTATGAACATCGCATCTCCAAAGCTAAAGAATCGATATCTTTCTTTGATTGCTTCTTCGTACGCTGCAAGAACATGTTCTCTTCCAGCAAGGGCACTGACTAGCATAATTAATGTAGATTCTGGCAAGTGGAAATTAGTAATCAGACAATCCAGAATCTTGAACTGATATCCTGGATAAATAAAGATCTCTGTCCATCCACTGCATTCGCGAAGTCTTCCATTTTCATCCGCTGCTGATTCTACGGTACGGCAACTTGTTGTTCCCACGCAGATAACACGATGACCATTTTCTTTTGCATGATTGATCTTATCCGCTTCGCTTTGTTCAATCTGATAAAATTCAGAATGCATATGGTGTTCCAATATATTTTCCACTTTTACCGGGCGAAATGTTCCAAGCCCAACATGCAATGTCACATGTGCGATTTCTACACCTTTTTCTTTGATCTGTTCTAACAGTTCTGGCGTGAAATGAAGACCTGCTGTCGGAGCGGCCGCTGAACCTGTGTGTTTCGCGTACACCGTCTGGTAACGATTCTTGTCTTCCAATTGATGTGTAATATATGGTGGAAGCGGCATTTGACCAAGCTGATCCAGAATTTCTTCAAAAATTCCTTCGTACTGGAATTGAATCATGCGGTTTCCCTCTTCTACAACTTCTAACACCTCTGCATGGAGAAGGCCACCACCAAATACTAATTTAGTACCTGGTTTTGCTTTTCTTCCCGGTTTCACCAACGTCTCCCACACATCATTTTCCTTACGTTTCAATAGAAGAACCTCTACTTTTGCTCCAGTTCCTTCTCTTTCCCCGATCAAACGCGCCGGAAGCACCTTCGTGTCATTGATTACAAGACAGTCGCCGGGATTCAAATACCCGACGATGTCTTTAAATACGTGATGCTCAACTGCACCTGTTTCTTTATTTAATACTAACAGCCTAGAGCTGGAACGATCTTCCAATGGATCCTGTGCAATCAGCTCTTCTGGCAATTCAAAATTAAAATCTTCTCTCTTTAACATGAATCTCTTAACCTCGCATTACTGACGTAATTCGATGCCCATTTCTTCCAGTGCTTTCAGAATCTTCTTCATCGCAGCTGACACATCTGCTTCCTCAAGTGTTTTATCTTTTGCACGGAAAGTAATCGAATATGCCACAGATTTGAATCCTTCTTTGATCTGTGAACCTTCGTAAATGTCAAATAAGTGGTAGCTTTCTAAATAAGCGCCGCCTTTCTTTTCAATGACATCTTCTATCTGTCCTACTAAGATTTCCTTCGGGCATACCATACTGATGTCACGGCTTACTGCTGGATATTTTGCAATACCTGTGTATTTTCTGTCAAATGAAGCGCGTGCTACGATTTCTGGCATATCGATTACTGCAATATAAGTACGAGCGCCAATACCATAAGTATCTGCCACATCTGGATGTACTTCGCCAAGATATCCCACAACTACCCCATCATAAATGATGTTTGCCTGACGTCCTGGGTGCAGGAAATTCTTTCCAGAATTTGGATCGTATGTTTCTCTCTGTGTAAGACCAACTTTTTCAAAGAATTCTTCTACTACACCTTTCATACTGAAAAAGTCTCCATCTCCGTACATTCCAAGTGTGAACTGCATTCTTTCTTCTGGAAGTTCTGTAAGTGGCAATGCCTTTGGCAAATAAATATTACCTAATTCATACAGGCGAACATTTTTATTTCTTCTATTGTAGTTTGTCGCAAGCGATGTCAGCATACCGTTCAGAGAAATTGTTCTCATGATACTATAATCTTCTCCGAGCGGATTCATAATCTGAATTGCCTGACGTAATTTGTCATCTGCGTCTAATTTCAGCTTATCAAATACCTTTGGACTTTCAAATGAATATGTCATACCTTGGCTAAATCCGCAGAATTCTGCGATATCTCTTGCCACTTCTTCCACGCGAAGTTTGAATGATTTCTTTCCTGCTGTCGCTTCACCACTTGGAAGTGTAGTTGGGATATTATCGTATCCGTAGAAACGTGCAACTTCTTCAGCCAAGTCTGCAATACGGAAAATGTCATGGCGGAATGTTGGTGCAACAATTTCATTTGTCTGTGGATCATACTCTAACTCTGCCAATTTCAAATATGCAAGCTGCTCTTCCTTTGGAATATTGGTTCCAAGAAGTGCATTAATTCTATCTGCATCGAATGGAACTCTTACTGGTTCTTTTTTCTTTGTATAAACATCTACCATTCCACCGACAACTTCGCCACAGCCAAGTTCTTCGATTAACTGGCATGCACGATTGATTGCTGCTTCTGCATTGTTTGGATCCAATCCTTTTTCAAATTTTCCAGAAGCATCTGTACGAAGACCAACTTTTTTGCTAGATTTACGAATATTTGTTCCATCGAAATTTGCAGCCTCAAAAAGCACTGTTTCCACAGAATCTGTAATCATAGAGTTCTCTCCACCCATGATTCCGGCAATTCCTACTGCTTTTTCGCCATCGCAAATCATCAACACTGTTTCATCCATAATACGTTCCTGTCCATCGAGCGTAACGAATTTTTCTCCTGCGGATGCATTGCGAACAACAATCTGATTTCCAGCGATTGTTGACAAGTCATATGCATGCATAGGCTGTCCCATTTCTTCCATTACATAGTTTGTGATATCTACTAAATTATTGATTGGACGAATTCCCACGGAAGCAAGTCTTCTCTGCATCCATACTGGTGAAGGTCCAATTTTCACATTTTTTACTACTCGTGCACAGTAACGAGGACAAAGCTCTGTATTTTCTACTGACACCTTAATGTATTTGTTCACATCGTCATCATTTCCAGTCGGTGTGATAACTGGAGGATGAAATTCCTTGCGAAATGTAGCGGCTGCTTCTCTTGCAATACCTACAACGCTGAAGCAATCTACACGGTTCGATGTCACTTCGTATTCATAAACCACATCGTCAAGACCAAGAGCTTTGATCGCACTCTCCCCTACCACTGCATCTTCTCCGAAAATATATACACCATTGTCAGGTGACTCTGGATACATTTCTTTGGTTGAGCCTAATTCCTCGATAGAGCACATCATACCGCAACTCTCGATACCACGGAGTTTTCCTTTTTTAATCTTGATTCCGCCTGCAACCTTCTGTCCAGGTTCATGGCCACCTGCCACACGTCCGCCATCAAGTACAACTGGAATCTTATCACCTTCTTTGACATTTGGTGCGCCTGTTACAATCTGGACAGTCTCTGTTCCTACATTTACCTGGCAAACGACAAGTTTATCTGCATCTGGGTGTTTTTCCAGCTTATCAATCTGTCCGATTACAATTTTCTCTAAATCTGCATCCAGTTTTTCATAACCTTCTACTTTTGTTCCTGAAAGTGTCATCGCATCTGCATATTCCTGCGCTTCCACTTCAAGATCAGGAACATATGCTTTAATCCATGATAATGAAGTATTCATTTCTATTTCTCCAATCTATTATTTTTCTATTTATGGTTCCTTCGCACTGCCCAGCTCGGAAACCTTCGTTTCCCTCGCTTTACGGGCTTCGCTACATCCCTTCTCGCACTGCCCAGCTCGGAAACCTTCGTTTCCCTCGCTTTACGGGCTTCGCCCTATAAAAAATTTCAGATTTGAAGCCCCGCTGGTGTAAACACCGCGTGTCTTAAATCTTTATTTTTTGCAGTGCTCATGCCTACGCTAAAACTGTTTTAGGAAGCGGATGTCGTTTTCGTATAGGAGTCTCATATCGTCGATTTCGTATTTGAGAAGTGCGATTCGTTCGAGTCCTACACCAAATGCAAATCCTGTATATTCTTCTGGGTCGATTCCGCACATTTCTAATACGTGTGGATGAACCATTCCGCAGCCAAGGATTTCGATCCATCCTTCGCCTTTGCAGAAGCGGCAACCTTTTCCGCCACATTTAAAGCAAGATACATCTACTTCTGCACTTGGCTCTGTAAATGGGAAGTGATGTGGACGGAATTTTGTTTTGGTGTCTGCACCAAACAGTTCTTTTGCAAATACTTCCAGTGTTCCTTTTAAATCTGCAAATGAAATATTTTTATCAATAACCAATCCTTCGATCTGATGGAAGGATGGTGAGTGTGTTGCATCTACTTCGTCTGAGCGGAATACGCGTCCTGGTGAAAGGATACAGATTGGAAGTTTTCCTTGTTCCATAATTCGCGCCTGCACTGGCGATGTCTGTGTACGAAGTACAATATCTTTATTAATATAGAAAGTATCCTGTTCATCTTTTGCTGGATGATCAGCTGGAATATTCAACTTTTCAAAGTTATAAAGATCGTACTCAATTTCTGGTCCTTCTACAACTTCATAGCCCATTCCAATGAAAATACGCTCTACTTCTTCTAATGCGATTGTGTTTGGATGGCGATGACCAACCATATTCTTTTTTGATGGAAGGGTAACGTCAATTACTTCACTTTTTAATTTTTCTGCACGGATTGCAGCTTCCATTCTTGTCTTTGCTTCTTCTAAAACTTCTTCAATCGCTGCTCTTGTTTCATTTACCAACTGACCAACTTTCGGTCTTTCTTCTGCAGCGACATCTTTCATTCCTTTTAATACAGCCGTGAGTTCACCTTTTTTTCCAAGGTATTTTACACGTACATCATTCAATTTTTCAGGTACATCCGATTCCTGAATCTGTCTCAGGGCCTCGTTTTT
The DNA here is from genome assembly GCA_964646135.1 of uncultured Coprococcus sp. Lineage (GTDB taxonomy): Bacteria > Bacillota > Clostridia > Lachnospirales > Lachnospiraceae > Allocoprococcus. The sequence goes on from CAZYCT010000069.1 coordinate 10,659, forward strand.
GATGCTCTCAAGTTTTTCTTTCATTATTTCCTCCTATTTAGATGCTTCACAGCAAATTTTGACTTATCTCTAGCATAAATATAAAAACCCCGTCCCAAAAAGGGACGAGGCTAATCGCGGTACCACCCTAATTCCCATTCATACGAACAGGCACTTGGACTGCGTAACGTGCAGAGACGGCATCTCCTACTTCATTCTTTCAAAAATGCAGCTCACGTGGGAAATTCGATTCTTGTCTGAACCAAAGGGAACTTCCAGCCCACGATTCCCTCTCTCTAATGGAAAACAAGTCTCTACTGACACGATCATCGCTTTTCTTATATACCTCATTATTTTAACATATCAATCTTTGGTGTCAAGT
>CAZYCT010000070.1:0-10901 GCA_964646135.1 uncultured Coprococcus sp.
TTTTGCCCCACTGAATCTTTTCTTGTTCAGACACTTTTGCATAACCATATCCTGGCAAATCTACCAGATACATGGCATCATTGATATTATAAAAATTAATGGTCTGTGTCTTTCCAGGCGTTGCCGATGTACGTGCAAAAGATTTACGATTCATAAGTGCGTTGATCAACGAAGATTTTCCTACATTTGATTTTCCTGCGAATCCAATCTCCGGAAGTGTGTTATCTGGAATCTTGCTTGTAATTCCACAAACCGTCTCTAAACTTATTTTTTTAATTACCATCTTTTTTCCCTTTCTTTTACTTCGCACAGATTGCTCGTGCCAAAACTTCATCCATGTGACTTACTGGGATGATTTCTAGGTCTTTTGTGATTTCTTCTGATAATTCTTCTATATCTCTTTGATTTTGCTTTGGAATCAGAACCGTCTTAATTCCAGCACTTTTGGCAGCGAGTAGCTTTTCCTTCAGTCCTCCAATTGGGAGCACACGCCCACGAAGTGTGATCTCACCAGTCATTGCAATGTCCGCCCGCACTTTTTTCTCTGTAATCGCAGAGAACATTGCCGTCGCCATAGTGATTCCCGCCGACGGACCATCTTTTGGAACTGCCCCCTCTGGAATGTGGATATGGAAATCATGCTCTTCGAAGAATTTCGCATCTACCTGATATTTCGGGCTGATGGAACGTATGTAACTAATTCCAGTCTTGGCAGATTCTTTCATGACATCCCCAAGCTGACCTGTCAGCATGATTTCTCCCTTTCCAGGCATTACATTCACCTCAATTTGAAGGGTATCACCGCCCACACTTGTCCACGCCAAACCACGCACAATACCTACTTCATCTTCTGTATTTGCCATGTGAACCGTATATTTTTCTTTTCCTGCATACTTCTCCAGATTCCGCTCGGTTACCCGGACACATTTCTTGTTTCCTTCATAAATTTCTCTGGCCGCTTTACGACAGATTCCGCCAATTTCTCTCTCCAACTGGCGCACCCCTGCTTCTTTGGTGTAGTTTTCTGCAAGTTTCCAAACCACTTTCGGACTAATAGATATTTGTTCTTTCTGTAATCCGTGTTTACTAATTTGTTTCGGAATCAAATGTTCTGTTGCTATATGAACTTTTTCATTTCCTGTATATCCACTTATTTCTATTATTTCCATACGGTCTCGAAGTGGACCCGGAATTGTCTGTAAAGAATTGGCTGTCATAATAAATGTCACTTCCGAGAGATCAAGTGGGACTTCCAAATAATGGTCACGGAACTTTGCATTCTGCTCTCCGTCTAACACTTCCAGCAATGCCGAGAAGGTATCCCCTTTATGATCCGTGCTGACTTTATCAATTTCATCCAACAAAATCAAAGGATTTTTGACGCCTGCCTGTTTGATTCCATTCGCAATTCTTCCTGGCATTGCTCCCACGTAAGTCTTGCGATGTCCGCGGATTTCTGCCTCATCATGAATTCCGCCAAGAGAAATTCGTACATATGGTTTCTTTAATGCCTTTGCAAGGGATTTCCCAATAGATGTTTTACCGGTTCCAGGAGGCCCTACCAGACATAAGATTGGTGTGTCCCCTTTCTGCGTCATTGCACGCACAGCAAGATATTCTAACACCCTCTCCTTCACATCCTCCAGTCCGTAATGTTCTGCTTCCAGAATTTGTTTCGCATACTGAATATCGGTAAAATCTTCCACTCGCTTGTCCCACGGCATTTCCAGCATCGTTTCGATATATGTGCGAAGCACACTAGACTCTGCTGGACTATGCATTACATTTTTAAAGCGATTGATTTCTTTCTTTAACTTCTCTTTTACTTCTTCTGAGGCTTCAATTTCTTCTGCTTTTTGTGCAAACTCATCTGCCACAGAAAGGGTCGTATCCTCCCCTAATTCTTCGCGTATCAAACGCATTTCTTCCCGGAGAACGTACTCTCTTTGGTTCTGCTCCAGACGTGCTTTTACCTTTTTCTGAATCTCTTCTTTGATATCCATCACTTGTACTTCATTTGCCATTTTCAGCGAAAGCAGATCATATCTTTTCTCGAAATCAATGGCCTCCAGGATTTCCTGCAGTTCTTTAAAATGAAGGGGCAGATTGGCAGCCACTCGGTTGACCAAAAGGCGAATATCGTCTATCGCTTCTATTTGTTTTACAACATCTCGACTGAGTTTTTGATTGCGCATCGCGTATTCTTTCATCAGTTCTTTCAAGTTCTGCGCCATCGCTTCATATGTGTTCTCGTCTGTATAATATGGAACCATATCATCCATAGGTGTCACATTGGCCAGCAAATACGGTTCTCTGCTCTCGATTTCATTCAGTACCGCTCTTTCTTCTCCAACTACTAATACACGCACAATATTCTTTGGCAGCTTGGCCACCTGCTTTACAACAGCAATGGTTCCTACTCTATATAAATCTTCCTTGCCCGGCTCTTCGACAGTGACATCTTTCTGAGTCAGAAGGAAAATCTTCTGCTCCCCTGCCATTGCCTCTTGTACTGCTTCGATTGATTTTTCTCTACTAATATCAAAATTAACGACCATCTCTGGCAAAACTGTCATTCCACGAAGTGCAACCATCGGCATACTTCTACTATTCATTGGTCATTCTCCTTTGCACATTTATTTAAAAAGGGGACAGATTCCTTCCACCTGTCCCCTGCTTATTCTCTCTTGCTGCACTATCAGCTGTTCTATGCACTAATTTCCTTATCTTCCAATCGATTTGTAAGTGGAACATCTTTGCCAAGGACTGCGTCTTTCGTAATCTTGCAATATTTCAAAGTCTCATCTGACGGTGCTTTATACATCACATCCATCATAACATTTTCCATAATCGCACGAAGTCCTCTCGCACCTGTCTTGCGCTTTAAAGAGATCTCTGCAATCTTTTCCAACGCTTCTTTGTCAAATTCCAACTCTACATCGTCGAGTTCCAATAATTTCTGATACTGCTTTACAATGGCATTCTTCGGTTCTGTCAAAATACGCACCAAATCATTCTGATTCAAAGACTGAAGTGTCACAGTTACTGGAACACGTCCCACCAACTCAGGAATCAGACCGAATTTCACCAAATCTTGTGGTAAAATCTGTCCCAATAATCTGTCCATATCATGCTCATTAGCACCAGAAATATCTGCTCCGAAACCGATTGATTTCTGATCTACTCGTTTTTCGATAATCTTATCAATTCCTTCAAATGCACCACCGCAGATAAACAGAATGTTCGTTGTATCAATCGGAATCAATTCCTGCTGTGGATGCTTGCGTCCACCCTGTGGTGGAACATTTGCCACAGTTCCTTCCAGGATCTTCAAAAGTGCCTGCTGTACACCTTCTCCAGATACATCTCGCGTGATGGAAGGATTCTCTGATTTTCTTGTAATCTTATCTATTTCATCAATGTAAATGATTCCGTGCTCTGCACGTTCAATATCTCCATCTGCGGCTTGAATAATCTTCAACAGAATATTTTCTACATCTTCCCCTACGTACCCAGCCTCTGTCAATGCTGTCGCATCTGCAATTGCAAACGGTACATTCAAGATTTTTGCCAAAGACTGTGCTAAAAATGTCTTACCACATCCCGTTGGTCCTACCATCAAAATATTACTTTTCTGAAGCTCTACACCCAGATCTCTCTGTGACAAGATTCTCTTATAATGATTATAAACAGATACTGCAAGTACCTTCTTTGCCGCGTCCTGACCAATCACATAATCATCGAGAAAAGCCTTAATCTCTTCTGGTTTCAGAAGATTAATATCTTCATATAAGAGATTTTCTTCTGCATACCCCATCTCTTCTTCAATAATCTCTGCACAAACATCTACGCACTGATCACAAATATATACGCCGTTTGGTCCAGCTATCAGCTTTCCAACCTGCGCTTGTGTTTTATTGCAAAAAGAACATCTAATGACTTCTTCATGTCTGCCTGCCATACTACTTCCACCTCATTAACACGAAAGGGAATGTCCGGTCTCGAACATTCCCTTCTCTTTCTACCGGCTTGTAACAACCTTATCAATCAATCCATATGCCATTGCTTCTTCCGCAGTCTTCCAGTTATCTCTCTCTGTGTCTGCAGCGATCACTTCATATGGCTGTCCTGTATTTTCTGCCATCAACTTGTTCATTCTCTCGCGGATACGCAAAATATGCTTTGCGTTAATCTCAATCTCAGTTGCCTGACCTTGTGCTCCGCCTGAAGGTTGATGAATCATAATTTCAGCATTTGGAAGTGCAAAACGTTTTCCTTTTGTTCCGCCTGCAAGAAGGAATGCTCCCATACTTGCCGCCATCCCTATACACATTGTAGAGACATCACACTTAATGTAATTCATCGTATCATAGATCGCCATTCCTGCCGAAATAGAACCTCCTGGACTATTGATATAGAACTGGATATCCTTTTCCGGATCCTCTGCTTCAAGGAACAATAACTGTGCCACGATCACGCTTGCCGCAGCATCATTTACCTCTGAATCAAGAAAGATAATTCTTTCTTTTAAAAGTCTTGAATAAATGTCATACGAACGTTCTCCACGACTTGTCTGCTCAACAACATAAGGTATTAAACTCATGCACATGCCTCCTATTTTGTACTATCAAACAATTATTTTTCGACAGCGTTGTCCACGATAAACTTCACTGCTTCTTCTACAGCGATGTCTTTCTTCATCTGGTTCTTTTCGCCTTCGCCCATGTATCCCTTAAGCTGTTCTACTTCCATTGAATACATTTCTGCCATCTTAGCGATTTCTTCATCTAATCTTTCGTCAGAAACAACGATATTCTCTGCTGCTACGATTGCTTCAAGAACAAGTCTTGTCTGGATACGCTTCATTGCCTGTTCGCTCATGTCATCAAGCATCTTGTCCATTGTCATACCTGTGAACTGCATGTACTGTTCCAGTGTAAGACCCTGGCTCTGAATTCTCTGTGCAAATGATTCTACCATCTGTCTTGACTCTGTCTTAACCATTGCTTCTGGAATATCCATCTCAGATGCAGATACTACTGCTTCGAGAGCCTGATCTTCCTGAGCTTTCTTGCCTTCAGCAATCTTTTCTTCTTTGATCTTAGCCTTGATATCAGCTTTTAATTCTTCTAATGTATCAAATTCAGATACTTCTGATGCGAACTCATCATCTAATTCTGGAAGTTCTTTTGCTTTGATTTCATGAACTGTACATTTGAATACAGCAGCTTTTCCTTTCAAGCTTTCTTCATGGTAATCTTCTGGGAATGTTACGTTAACTTCAACTTCCTTCTCAGCTTCTACACCGATGAGCTGTTCTTCAAATCCTGGAATGAATGATCCAGAACCAATTGTAAGTGAGTAGTTTTCTCCCTTACCGCCTTCAAATGCAACACCGTCAACAAATCCTTCAAAGTCAAGTACAACTGTATCATCATTCTGTACTGGACGTCCTTCTACTGTGATTGTTCTTGCATTTTTATTTCTTTCGTCTTCAAGCTTTGCATCGATTTCTTTTGCTGTTACGCGATTTGAAATCTTATCAACTTCTACACCTTTGTAGTTGCCAAGCTTCACTTCTGGTCTTACAGCAACTGTTGCTGTAAAGATGAATGCTTTTCCTTTTTCAATCTGTGTTACTTCGATTTCTGGTGCTGAAGCAAGTTCTAATTCACACTCATCATATGCTTTAGCATATGCATCTGGAATCAATGCATTCGCAGCATCTTCATAGAAAACTTCTGGGCCATACATCTTTTCAATCATCTGACGTGGCACTTTTCCTTTACGGAATCCTGGAATGTTGAAGCTCTTTTTCTGCTTGTTATATGCATTCTGGAGTGCTTTTTCTAAATCTTCAGCGGAAACTTCGATTGTAAGTTTCGCCATATTGTGTTCTAATCTTTCCACCTGTAAACTCATTGTCATTTCCTCCTAATTATATGCGAAAAGTCGACAGACTTATCTACATTACACTGATTCTAGAAGTATATCACAATTTTTACAGCTTATCAAGAGCCAAAATACATTCAATAAACTTATTCATTTCTTTTTCACCGAGTTTTGGCACATTTCCTGTCCCCTTGGTGACAGTGAAAGTAAAAATCTCCGGTTCCTCATATTCTAATTGAAGATACGCCTCCCCCAGCAATTGATAGGACGTTTCTACATAATCTATGAGCATCAGCTTTCGCTGTTCTTCCTCCGTCCCTTCGTAATATCCAGCCGCCAGTCGCTGTTCCAGCATCTTTGAAAGTTCCTTCACCTTCTCCACAAACACTGTGAAAATGTTAGCTGGCTGATATTTCACGTCTACTTCGTAAGTAGTTCTGTCCACTTCTCTGGTCTCACCGATTTGATAGCGCATGGCACGAAAAATTTCTTCTGTAAGATATGCAAATGAATTCGTATATATGCCTTCGTCATCGATTCCATTTGTCAAATAACTTTCTACAAATGCATAGATTCCATTTTTATAGACTTTTTCCAAGTCATCTTTTGACGCTGTAACAAATTCTTGGGCTCCACCAGTCTCCCCTTGAAAAGTCAAATCCAAATTCGCCTGTACATATTCTGCCGCCTTTAATTCTGCCCTACAGCCAGTCAACGTCAAAAGCACTGCCACCAATATGCAGCTGATCCATTTTTGTTTCTTCATCATAAATTTTCTCTCTGATATACAATCTGTTCTGCGACAGCGTCCGCGCAGGCTGGGTCTCGAAGAATCTCGATCAAACGGAGGGCAAAATCAATGGATACGCCCATTCCCCTTCCCGTCGTGATTGCACCATCTGTCACCACGCCCTCACAAGAGACCTCTGCTCCAATCAGGCCATCTTCCATCGACGGGTAGGCAGTTGCACGTTTTCCTTCCAACAACCCCATTCTTCCCAAAATAGTTGGAGATGCACAGATTGCCGCAATATTTTTCCCTTCTTCGTAAAAAGTTCGGATCAGCGTCCTCACCCCTTCGTGCGCTTCCAAATTCTGCATTCCAAGTAGTCCTCCAGGAAGTACAAGCATCTTTGTCTCTGCACTCTCTGTCTCCGCAAACATCCAGTCTGCTTCCACGCAGATACCATGCGCTCCTTTCACTTGTTTCTGCTCCATGATAGAGACCATTTCCAATGATACATCTGCTCTTCTCAGCACATCTACGACCGTGAGAGCTTCTATTTCTTCAAATCCATCTGCTAAAAATACGATTACTTCACTCATTGCTTTTATCCTTTCTACGAATCATTGTTCACTTTGACACATCGATTTTAGCACATAAACTGTATTTTTGAGAAGTGATTGTATTATCCTTTATAAAGAATTTATGTTATGATAATAAGAAATACGAAAAGGAGTTTTTCAATGGAAATAGAAAGAAAATTTTTGCTTAAAGAAATTCCAGCTGATTTGGAAACATATCCACACAGAACATTGGAACAGGGATATCTGTGCACAAGTCCTGTCGTGCGCATCCGAAAAGACGGGGAACGCTATGAGTTGACTTATAAGTCCAAAGGATTTATGGCTCGTGAGGAATATAATCTTCCTCTTACAGAAGATGCCTACTTGCATCTGGCAGAAAAAATCGATGGGCGCATGATCACCAAAGAACGTTACTGCATTCCCTATCAATCCTACACAATCGAAATCGATATATTCAAAGGATTTCACGCTCCTTTGATCTTGGCGGAAGTAGAATTTCCCACAATAGAAGAAGCGGTCAACTTTCTTCCGCCCGACTGGTTTGGCGAAGATGTAACCGCTTGTTCTGCATACCACAATAGTGTATTGAGTCAAATGTAATTTTTAAATATCGAATGGTTCTACGCAGCGTTCTAGAATACCATTCATATAAGCAATCACAATCCCGTAATTCGTCATCGGGATTCCTTGATCTTCTGCACACTTCAAGCGATATTTCATTTCACGCTCATTCAGTGTACAGCCGCCACAGTGGACAATAAGTGCATATGGGGACAAATCTACCGGAAATTCCGTTCCACTTGTAAATACAAATTCCAGATTTTTCCCTGTATGCTGGTTAATCCAACGCGGCATCTTCACGGTTCCAATGTCTTCGCACTGACGATGATGTGTACATCCCTCGGAAATGAGAACTTTATCTCCGTCCTGCAAAGTCTCAAGCCTTCTCGCGCCGAGCACATTATTCTTCAAATCTCCTTTATAACGTGCCATCAATATAGAAAAGGAAGTAAGCATTATATCCCTTGGAACCTTTTGGGCAACCTTTCCAAATACTTGGCTGTCTGTCACAACAAACTTCGGTTTCTTTCCCAGATTGGCAAGTGTCATTTCCAAATCGTCCACACTTGTAACGATAGACACTGCTCCTGCATCCAGAATGTCTCGGATAGTCTGCTGCTGCGGCAAAATCAGACGTCCCTTTGGTGCGGAAGAATCAATCGGAATCACGAGCACTACAAAATCTCCCGGCTCCAGAAGATCTCCAATAATTTTCTTCCCTTCTTCTTCCTTAGAAGCCTGTCTTGCAATCAGCTCTTTCAATTCTTGAACATGATAGCCTGTATTCGCACTGACCCATATGACATTCGCTTCATCATTTTCCTTCGTCTCACACAAGTCTGCCTTGTTCTTCACGACCACATACGGAATTTCCTTCCCGCGTATCCTTTCCAGAATCTCCTCGTCTTCTCTTGTCATTCCTACTCTGCCGTCAATCACAAGAACTGCAATGTCTGTCTTATTCAAAATCTGATATGCCTTTTGTACACGAAGTTTTCCTAATTCTCCTTCATCGTCAAGTCCCGGTGTATCGATCATAACGACCGGTCCTAAAGGCAGTAATTCCATCGCTTTCAATACAGGATCCGTCGTCGTTCCAAGCACATCCGACACGATTGCTAGATTCTGTCCGGTAATGGCATTAATGATGCTGGATTTTCCTGCATTTCGCTTTCCAAAAATACCGATATGTATACGATCTGCAGAAGGTGTACTGTTAAGTCCCATTCCAGTTCCTCCTCTTATTGCAAATTAGAAACGGAAATCATTTCCTGTTCCATCTTCAATTGCTTTCAGATTCTCAATTACTTTTGCACGAACCTGATCATTTGGAATGTTCAAAAGTTCTTTTTCAATAATCTTATCGCCGACTGCTTTCGTTTCTGGAGATGCATAGTCAACCAGATATTCTTTCAATGTCATAAGTGCATTTGGATGACAGCAGTTCTGAATCTGCTGGCTCTTACAAAGTTCCATAAAACGGTCTCCTGTACGGCCTGCTCTATAACATGCAGTACAGAAACTTGGAATGTAATCCATATCCATCAGCCATTTTACTACTTCATCTAATGTACGTGTATCACTTACGTCAAACTGAGCTGAAGATTCTTCCTCTGGTTCTGGGCAGGCATATCCGCCCACACTTGTCTTTGAGCCACCACTAATCTGAGAAATTCCAAGGTGAAGTACTCGCTCGCGGCACTTCTTGCTTTCACGTGTAGAAATGATCATTCCTGTATATGGCACTGCAATTCGAATAATCGCAACAATCTTTGCAAATGTGTCATCATCGATTCCATTCGTGAATTTATCTTTCTCAATATCATCTGCGTCGCAAAGTCTTGGCACACTGATAGTATGTGGACCCACACCCCATACAGCCTCCAAATGCTCTGCATGCATCAAAATTCCTGCCAACTCATAGCGATACTTATCAAGTCCAAAAAGCACACCAAGTCCTACGTCATCGATTCCACCTTCCATAGCTCTATCCATAGCCTCTGTGTGGTAAGCGTAGTCATGCTTTGGTCCTGTTGGATGTAATTCCAAATAACTTTCCTTATGATATGTCTCCTGGAACAAAATATACGTTCCGATTCCAGCTTCTTTCAGCTTACGATAATTCTCTACTGTTGTCGCTGCAATATTTACATTCACTCGACGAATGGCTCCGTTTTTATGTTTAATGCTGTAAATGGTCTTGATACTTTCCAGAATGTATTCAATCGGATTATTCTTTGGGTCTTCTCCCGCCTCAAGAGCCAGACGCTTATGTCCCATATCCTGCAGTGCAATAACTTCCTGTTTAATCTCTTCCTGTGTCAGTTTCTTACGTGGAATATGCTTATTTTTCATATGATATGGACAATAGGTACAACCATTGACACAGTAGTTTGACAAATAAAGTGGAGCAAACATAACGATTCTATTGCCATAAAAATCTTTCTTAATCTGTTCTGCCAACTTATAAACTTCTTCGTTCTTGTCCTGCATTTCACAAGCAAGAAGCACAGACGCTTCCCTGTGAGTGATTCCCTTGCGAAGCTTAGCCTTCTCAATAATCTGATCAATCAGTTCTACATTGTCTTTATTGGCATCTGCATACGCCAATGTGTCAAGAATCTCTTCATGACAAATAAATTCTTCTGCAACTCTGGATGCTGGATTATACATAACGATTACCTCCTTATATTTTTCATCGCGCATAATCATCACACTCGCAAAAAAAGGTCCATGTCCAAAAGGACACAGACCAAACTTCCTACAATAACCTACACTGCTTCCAGTGCTCTTCTCGATCCATGCGCCTTTTTGCTCAGATACTTCTTTACAATCAGTACGTATAACTAACACCACTATAACACATAGCGAGAATAAATGCAAAATCTTTCTGCCAATTAAGCTGCACACCCAGCTTCTTTTTTATTTGTTTTTTTCCGCAAGAAGCATTTCCAATTCCGCAATTTTTTCAGTCATTTCTTTGATTTCTTCGGCTTGCTTCTTGATTTCACTTGCTTGCTTCTCAATTTCTTTTTTCTGTTCCTCAATCATGTACTTTACAGTATTTTCATCCATCTTTCTCAATGCTTCTGAAAACATCATAATCGCCACCTCCGGTTGACATCTGAACTGGCATATAT
>CAZYCT010000071.1:0-10898 GCA_964646135.1 uncultured Coprococcus sp.
AACACCAGCCTTCCAAGCTGGATACGTGGGTTCGATTCCCATCACCCGCTTTTTATGTATGATATTATAGTTACAAGAGGCAAGTATAGTACTTGCCTTTTTTGAATTTTATGAGTACTTGCGTTTGCCAAGTTGCCAGAATGCGACGGCGCTTGCGGCGGCGACATTGAGAGAGTCGACGTCATGTGACATTGGGATTTTTACTGTGTAATCGCTGTCGGCGATTGTGGAAGTAGAAAGACCATCTCCCTCTGTTCCAAGAATTATGGCGAGTTTATCCTCAGCCAGTAAGTGCGGGTCGTCGATGCTGACGGACTGGTCACAAAGTGCCATGGCAGCAGTTTTGAAGCCCATACCATGTAAAGTATCAAGTGAAGGGGTCGGCCATTTGGCAGCATCAGTGGAGATGTACGTCCATGGAATCTGAAAGACGGTTCCCATACTGACGCGGATGGAACGACGATACAGAGGATTACTGCATCCTGGTGTCAATAAGATGGCATCCATATTAAGGGCCGCGGCAGAGCGGAAGATGGCGCCAATATTTGTCGGATTCATGACATTTTCTAAGATGGCGATTCTGTGTGCGCCACGGCAGACTTGTTCCACAGTAGGAAGAGGCGGTCGGCGCATGGCGCACAGGGCCCCGCGTGTGAGCTGAAAACCAGTCAGCTGTGTAAGAACGTCAAATTCGGCTGTGAATATAGGAATGTTCTCGCAGCGTTTTACAATGAAGTTGGCCTCGCCAAGAATGTGCTTTCTTTCTAATAAAAGTGAAACAGGAGTATAACCTGCGTTTAATGCGCGCTCAATTACTTTGGGACTTTCTGCGATGAAGAGGCCGTCTGAGGGATGGTCGCGGTTTAATAGCTGAGCCTCAGTGAGGCGGGCATAGACGTCCAGTTCTGGAGCAGAAAAGTCTGTTATCTCGATGATATTGTTCATATATTTCTCCTATAAATTACTGAAATTGTAGTGTTAGACAATATTATAGAGCTAGAGACATTCGGTGTCAAATGTGCAGAGGATTCTGCTGTGATAATAGAAAATTAATTTTCAAGAAAAGGTGTGGGTGAAGTAAATATGGCAAGAGAAGATAAAAAGGAGAAGAGAAGAATCTGGAAAAAAGCGTTGCAGATGGAATTGCGGGAGCATAAAAGTTCTTTTTTCGTGTACACAGTTTTGAGATTGTTGGTTATCCTGTGTATGATTCTTCAATTTTTTAATAGAAATTATGAAAATGTATTCTTGTGCATCCTGACACTGATTTTATTTGATATGCCAAGTTTGCTTCAATTGAAATTGAAGATTGAACTTCCGACTACACTGGAGATTGTTATTTTACTTTTCATTTTCGCGGCAGAAATATTAGGGGAGATTAGTTCTTACTACATTATTTTCCCAAATTGGGATACACTGCTGCACACACTTAATGGTTTTTTGATGGCCGCGATTGGATTTTCCTTGGTGGATGTTTTGAATAGAGATGAAAAGATGAAGTTTGAACTTTCGCCATTTTTCATGTCAATGGTTGCATTTTGCTTTTCCATGACGATAGGAGTGTTATGGGAGTTTTTTGAACATGCCATGGATCGATGGTTTGGATTTGACATGCAGAAGGACACTATCATACACAGTTTTAGTTCCGTCATGCTTGACCCTACGAACAGCAATATTGCGGTAAAGGTCAAGGACATTACCGATGTTGTAATTAATGGACAGTCACTTGGATTTGGAGGTTATCTGGACATCGGCTTATACGATACGATGTTTGATTTGTTTGTAAATTTTATAGGTGCCGTAGTTTTTTCCGTAATCGGCTATTTTTATATTAAATATAAGGGAAAAGGGAGAATCGCAAGACGATTTATCCCTGTGCTGAAAGATGAGGATAAGGATTATCTGAAACAGGCAGAAGTGGAAGTGTAAAAAAATCAAGTGAAACGAACTTTGCAGAAAGTCGTTTCACTTGATTTTTTATTTGAATATAAGCGTTTTATATTTTGCGAGTGTTGTGTAGAGCACAAGTCCTAGGACACCGCAGCCGATGACCTCTCCAAGTCCGATACTGAGCATTAAAAGTGGAATTGGTAGGTTGATTCCATAGCACAGTTTTAAAACATATGGAACGAGGATTGTATTGGAAAGAATCGGTGGGAGGACAGCCAGAAATTTGCTCTGTCTGTGCAACAAATATGTAAGCACAGCACCAATCAAAGTTGCGATACTTCCCATGACAATATCAGGGAGAACTGCTCCGCCTAAAATATTTCCAATAAAACAGCCGACAAAAAGACCTGGAATTGCCACCGGTGTGAACACCGGAAGAATGGTCAGAGCTTCTGCGATTCGAACTTGAATCTCGCCAAAGCTAAATGGTGCGAACAGATAAGTGAGCACCACGTAGATGGCAGCAATCATAGCTGCCTGCGTTGAAAAAGATACGCTTGATTTTCTCATTGTGAAATTCTCCTCTAGTTTTGTTTTACGAGTGGAAGGTCGCGAACACTCGTGCCAAAGTAGATATGCAAAAGTTCCAGTGAAGGCTTGTCTATCTACTCGTCTACCCTTAAGACCTTGTTTTTGTGGGTTTGGACGCAGAGAAGTATAGCATAAATGAGTTGGGAAAGCAAGGTGAAAAAATTGTATAATTTATCCTTGACATTCATTATTTCACGCGATATACTCTATGTGAATTGGTTAGCTAAGACTAATTAGTTGACACTAATTACACAGTAGAGGTTGGTGATTGCATGAATTTGACAGACGGAAAGATTGGTGAAGAGTATATTATTAAAGACATTATGACCGATGATGAGGAATTGGATGCCTTTCTCTTTACACTGGGCTGTTATAGTGGTGAGCCTATTACCGTGGTCTCACGCAAGAAGACAGGATGCACAGTTTCGATTAAAGATGGCAGATACAACATCGACAATCAATTAGCAGAGGCTATTATAATATAGTGGTGCATTTCCACCACTTATATTTTTAAGCACGGGTTAGTTGCGACTACCTCGAAACTGACTCTTATAAAATATAAAAGGAAGATTCATAGAGGAGGATAAAAGAAATGAGAATTGCTTTGACAGGTAATCCAAACAGTGGTAAGACGACCATGTACAATGCGCTCACAGGAAGAAATGAACGTGTTGGTAACTGGGCTGGTGTTACGGTTGACAAAAAAGAAAGCCCAATCAAGAAAAACTATTATGTAGGAGAAGAGTTGATTGCGGTAGACCTTCCAGGTGCGTACTCTATGTCACCATTTACGTCGGAAGAAAGTATTACAAGTGGATATGTTAAGAATGAGAATCCAGATGCAATCATTAATATCGTGGATGCAACAAATCTAAGCAGAAGCTTGTTCTTTACAACGCAGCTTCTGGAACTCGGCATTCCAGTGGTAGTTGCTCTGAATAAGAGCGATATCAACGAAAAGAAAGAGACAAAGATTGACGTTGAGACTTTGACGCAGGAACTGGGATGTCCAGTTATTAAGACTGTTTCAACTACAGCTGGAGACAATGGTCTTGTAGAGGTAGTAAAGGTGGCAGCTTCTATGTGCGGAAAAGCCCAGAAAGCACCTTATGAACAAGGGGAGATTGATTTTAATGATAAAGCGGCTGTAGAAGCAGCAGACAGAAAGCGATATGAATTTGTAAATAAAATCGTTGAAAAAGTAGAAACACGTAAGGTTTATACAAAAGATACAAATAAGCAGGATAAGATTGATGCAGTTCTCACAAATAAGTTCCTTGGAATTCCAATCTTCGTTGTAGTGATGTTCTTGGTATTCGACATTTCACAGTCAACATTCGGACCGTTCCTTGCAGATATTTTGACAGGCTGGATTGAAACATTCCAGGGCTGGGTAGGTGGACTTGTGGAAAGCGCATCTCCATTCTTACAGGCACTCCTTGTAGACGGCATCATCGGCGGTGTCGGAGCCGTAGTTGGTTTCCTTCCATTAGTAATGGTTATGTATTTCTTGATCGCTTTATTGGAAGACTGCGGATATATGGCGCGTGTGTCAGTAGTACTCGATCCTATTTTCAAGCGAGTTGGTCTTTCGGGAAAATCTGTGATTCCAATGGTTATCGGTACAGGATGTGCAATTCCAGGCATTATGGCTTGCCGTACAATCCGTAATGAGAGAGAACGCAGAGCGACAGCAATGCTCACACCATTTATGCCATGTGGAGCAAAACTTCCTGTTATTGCGTTGTTTGCAGGAGTATTTTTCGCAGATGCCACATGGGTTGGTACATTGATGTATTTTGCAGGTATTGTGCTTGTTTTCGTTGGAGCATTATTAATTAAGAAGATTACAGGATACAAATATAGAAAATCATTCTTTATCATCGAACTTCCTGAATACAAGATTCCAAGTTTGAAGAGAGCATTCTTGTCAATGTGCTCGCGCGGTAAAGCGTATATCGTGAAAGCTGGAACAATCATTCTTGTATGTAACACAGTCGTTCAGATTATGCAGTCATTTAACTGGAAGTTTCAGCTTGTGGAAGAAGGAATGGAAAGCACTTCTATCTTGGCTGGAATTGCATCTCCAATCGCAGTACTTCTGGTTCCAATCGTTGGAATTACAGCATGGCAGCTTGCAGCGGCAGCTGTGACAGGATTTATCGCAAAAGAAAATGTTGTCGGTACACTTGCAGTATGTTATGCAGTTACAAACTTTATCGACACAGAAGAACTTGCGTTGGTTGGCGGAGCGAACGAAGTTGCACTTGCAATGGGACTTACAAAAGCAGCAGCCCTTGCATACTTGATGTTCAACCTCTTTACTCCTCCATGCTTTGCAGCACTTGGTGCGATGAACTCAGAAATGCAGGATAAGAAATGGCTCTGGGGCGGTATTGCTCTGCAGTTCGGAACAGGTTATACAGTAGCATTCTTCGTATATCAGATTGGTACTTTGATCACAGAAGGCACAGTGGGAGCTGGATTTGTGCCAGGACTTATTGCAGTGCTTGTTATGATTGCAATTCTTGTGTATATCATTAAGACATCAGAAAAGAAATATGCAGCTGAGTATGCGTTGAAACAGAAAACAGCTTAATTAGCAAAGAAGGGAATCAGAATGGCAAATATTATTTTAACAGCAGTAATTCTACTGATTGTAGGAGGAGCGGCAGCTTACATAAGAAAAGAGAAAAAACGAGGCGTAAAATGCGTGGGCTGTCCAGATGCGATGGTTTGTGCAGGAAAATGCAGTGGATGTAGTGGAAATTGCGGCAAATGTGCAGGCCATACTGAGATGAATTAAAAGAGAAAGAGACTGTTCAAAGCGATAGCTGTGAGCAGTCTTTTTGCGCGAGAAAGAGAGACTAAGAAAATGGAAAATATAATTATAGTTGGGATTCTTGTTGCTTTATTTATAGTAGGAATGCGCGCTACATGGAAACATTTTAAAGGAAAATGCTCTGGAAATTTCATTTACAGAAGAACAGATCTTGTGTACAATAAATAGAAGTGTTTGGAAGATGCAAGGAGTGAAAATGAGATGGAATTAAGGCTAGAAAATGGAAGACCAGAATCCGTGGAAGGGCGTCTGGAGAAAGAAGTGCGGGTTTATGATCTGCTGGATAAGCTGGGAATTGTGTATGACAGGGTGGACCATGAAGAGGCAGATACAATGGAGGCCTGCGAGAAGATCGATGAAGTATTATTTCCAGCAGTGATATGTAAGAATCTGTTTTTGTGTAATGCAGGAAAAAATAAATTTTATTTACTCATGATTCGAAATGACAAGGCATTTAAGACTAAGGATGTGTCAAAGCAGATTGGCTGTTCGCGATTATCTTTCGCACCGGCGGAGTATATGGAACAGTACTTGGATATTACACCAGGATCGGTCAGTGTGTTAGGGCTGATGAATGACAAAGAAAATAAAGTACAGTTAGTGGTGGATGAGGATATTTTAAATAGCGAATACTTCGGATGTCATCCTTGTATCAATACGTCGAGCCTGCGCGTGCGGACACAGGATATCTTTGAAAAGTTTCTGGGAGAAGTGGACCACACGTATATTCGTGTTGCAATATAGCTTTTTTTGCTTGCGAAGCAAATGGATATATTGTACAATACTCATAGAGTGTGCGACTGGCGGATAAGTGGGATAAACCCACGGGGAGCACATAATATGGAAAGTCGACCGCCTGGGCGTTTTGCGAACGTTCCAGGCGTTTTTTTATCCCATCGTTTGTATGGGAATAAGAAAATGCCGGGGATTACATCATTTTTGTTTTGAGGAGGAAAAAAAACATGGAGTTTAAAAGTGACATTCAGATTGCACAGGAATGCCAGATGGCGCCTATTACAGAGATTGCAGCAAAAGCGGGGATTGACGAAAAATATCTCGAACAGTACGGAAGATACAAAGCTAAAATTGACTATAATTTATTAAAAGAAAGTGACAAGAAGGATGGGAAATTGATTCTTGTCACAGCAATCAATCCAACTCCAGCGGGAGAGGGCAAGACGACAACAACGATTGGACTTGCAGATGGACTTCAGAAATTAGGAAAGAACGTTATGGTGGCACTTCGTGAGCCATCCCTTGGACCAGTCTTCGGCGTGAAAGGCGGAGCAGCAGGTGGCGGCTATGCGCAGGTTGTGCCGATGGAGGATATCAATCTGCATTTCACGGGAGATTTTCATGCGATCGGTGCGGCAAATAACTTGCTGGCAGCGATGATCGATAATCATATTTATCAGGGAAATGAATTGAATATTGACCCGAGAAAAATTACATGGAAGCGCTGTGTAGACATGAATGACCGCCAGCTTCGCTATGTAGTAGATGGACTGGGAGGAAAGCCAAATGGTACACCTCGTGAAGATGGCTACGATATTACGGTGGCTTCTGAGGTGATGGCTGTTCTCTGTCTTGCGAAGGATATTACAGATTTGAAAGAACGTCTTTCTCGTATCATCGTCGGATATACTTATGGTAAAGCATCTGAACAAAAGCCAGTGACAGCAGGAGATCTTCATGCAGAAGGCGCAATGGCTGCTTTATTGAAGGATGCATTAAAACCAAATCTTGTGCAGACATTGGAGAAAGTTCCAGCAATCGTGCACGGTGGACCATTTGCAAATATTGCACATGGCTGTAATTCGGTGACTGCAACAAGAATGGCAATGAAATTGGCGGATTATGCAATCACGGAAGCTGGATTCGGAGCTGACCTTGGCGCAGAGAAATTCTTGGATATCAAATGTCGTATGGCGGGAATCAAACCAAATGCAGTAGTTATTGTTGCAACTGTGCGCGCTTTGAAATATAATGGAGGGGTTGCGAAGGCAGACTTGAACAATGAGAATTTGGAGGCACTGGAAAAGGGACTTCCGAATTTGCTGAAACATGTAAGTAACATTAAGAATGTGTATAAACTTCCTTGTGTTGTTGCAATCAACGCATTTCCAACGGATACGAAGGCAGAGCTTGACCTTGTAGAAGCGAAATGTAAAGAGCTTGGTGTAAATGTCGCCCTCTCTGAAGTCTGGGCAAAAGGCGGAGAAGGTGGAACGCGTCTTGCAGAAGAAGTAATTCGCCTGGTAGAAGAGCCGAATGATGAATTTACATTCTCATATGAATTGGAAGGAAGTATTGAAGATAAACTGAACCAGATTGTTCAGAAGATTTACGGTGGAAAGGGCGTTGTCCTGACCGCAGAAGCGAAGAAACAGGCGAAAGAGTTGGAGGCACTTGGCTTTGGAAATTGTCCAATCTGTGTGGCAAAGACGCAGTACAGTTTGACAGATGATCAGACAAAACTTGGCGCACCAACGGATTTCGAGGTGACAGTTCGCAATCTTAAGGTTTCTGCGGGGGCAGGATTTATCGTGGCGCTTACAGGCGCGATTATGACGATGCCTGGTCTGCCTAAAGTTCCGGCAGCAGTTCGTATCGATGTAGATGAGAACGGAACGATTACCGGACTTTTCTAAAAAATATAGAAGATAGGTGTACAGATGGAAAATATAACAAGTAAGACACCGCGAATGCCAAGGCTTTGGGAGGCGTTGTTCACGTTGGGAACGCTTGTCGCATTTATGACTGTGGCAATTCTAGTGTGCGGTGCAGATCCACATATTCCCATGTTTTTAGGAGCCTTAGTGGCAGCGGGAATGTCATTGAGATTGGGGTATGAGTGGAGCAAGGTTGAAGAATTTATGCTAAATGGGATACAGAGGGTTCTCCAATCTTTGATCATTTTATTGGTGATTGGAATTTTGATCGGAGTCTGGTTGAATGCAGGTGTTGTTCCAACCATGATTTATTATGGATTGAAGATTTTGAATCCGTCGATTTTTCTTGTGGCGACGGTGCTGGTGTGTTCTGTCACATCTCTGGCAACAGGGACTTCGTGGGGGACAGTGGGCACTGTAGGGGTGGCGCTGATGGGAATTGGTGTTGGCCTTGGCATTTCGCCGGCAATGACAGGAGGAGCCATTATCTCAGGAGCTTATTTCGGTGATAAATTATCCCCATTTTCCGAGACTACGAATCTGGCACCTGCCATGGCTGGAACGGATGTAATCACACATGTGAAGTTCATGCTTCTTCCAACGGGAATTGTGTATATTATCACATTAATTTTCTTTGCTATCCTTGGAGTCGTGCAGCATGGGACTGGAAATGCGGATATGACGAGTGTTGCCAATTTGTCTGAGACATTGGCTGGACTGTTTCACATTCACCCTGTGTTATTGTTGCCGCCGATTATCGTTATCATCGCAGTGGCTTGCAAGGTGCCTGCGATTCCAGGAATTACGCTTGGAGTTTTAGTCGGTGCAGTGATGGGAATGATTTTTCAAGATAACTGCACGCTTGCCACACTTTTAGATTCGGCAATGAATGGATTTTCCTGCGAGACGGGCATCAGTGAGATTGATGGGCTTTTAAATTCTGGTGGTCTGATGAGTATGATGTTCTCGATTTCCCTTGCCATTATTTCTATGATGTTCGGCGGAATCATGGAAGGTTCGCATCAGCTGGAAGTGATTGTGGATCGCCTGAAAAAATTGGGAAAGACGCCAGCATCTTTGGTTACACTTACGGAAATGACTTGTGTCGTGTCCAATATCGTGATGCCGGAACAGTATATTTCTATTGTAATTCCAGGGCGTATGTATGCAGAAGAATATGAGAAACAAGGTCTGCATCCTAAGACGTTGTCTAATGCACTAGAAAGTGCCGGAACTGTCACTTCTGCACTTGTTCCATGGAACACTTGTGGAGTCTTCATGGCCACAACCATGGGTATCAGTACCGTTCAGTATGCCCCATGGGCAATCTTTAACTGGTTGACACCAATTGTGGTCATCCTCATGGCCTTCCTAGGACTCACAGTGGCAGATAAAGATGGAAAACGTCTGAGAAATGTGATAAAATGCAAAGAAAATGAAGAAGAGAAGGTGACTGTAAATTGAGAGGAGCAGGAAGCAAAAATCACTGGGCGCTGTTCTTGCTGATTTTGTCAGGTATTGTTCTTGGTGGTTTCATCGGTACCTTGACCGCAGGAATTCCCGCACTGAGCTGGTTAGATTATGGACAAGTTTTCGGACTTGCCGAGCCAGTGGTTCTGAATCTTGGAATCATGGTGCTTACATTTGGTTTAACAATTAAAATATCCATAGCAAGTATTGTTGGCATTGTATTAGCAATTATCTTGTATAGAGTTTTGTAGAAAAAATCGCTGGTTTCAGCGATTTTTTTTGTGGGGAACGTCGTGGTGTGTTAACTTGAGAAGTTTTGTTTGTTGGCCGGGGAAGTTGTGTTTGTTGGAGAAGTCTTGGGGTGGATGGAGAAAGTGATTGATATACTTGTGTTGATTACTTATGATGTAAATACAGAAACGGCAGCAGGAAAGACTCGGTTGCGAAAAGTGGTGAAGCAATGCGAAAATTACGGAAGACGAGTACAGAATTCCGTATTTGAATGTATTGTAGATCAAGCTCAAAGAGTGATGCTTAAATCAAAATTAATTGACATCATAGATGAAGAAGTAGATAGTTTGAGATTCTACTATTTAGGAAATAAATTTCAAACAAAAGTGGAACACGTTGGACTTGATAGAGGAATTCCTGTAGACAAACCCCTAATTTTATAAAATGCACAGTGCGAATAAAAAGCAAACATAAAATGCATAGGAGATTCGCACCTTGAAAAAATGAAAAATGTGCTAATTTTGTAATCAGAACATGATAACGAAAAACTGTATTTCGTTATTATGACTAGAAAATACGAAATATTATATATAATATTTTGTGAGAAAATGCAGTCACTCCTCTCGCGGGAGTAAATTATACGCATGTACGTTTTGAATGTCAAATATCAGATTGTGTGGTGTGAACTGTTATCACCTTTACTATCCGTTTATACCAGGTGTTTCGGAGCGTCTTTACACAGATGAGTGGTTGGATGAACAGAATCAAAAAGAAGCCCAGGCAAAGGAATGGAACGGCCAGGAATACAATGTATACCAACAGACGCAGAAAATGCGCCAGATGGAAACGGCCATGCGGGCACAGCGTGAAAAGGTAGATGCTCTAAAGGCTGCTAAGGCGGATCCAGACGAGATCATGATAGCTAGGGCAAAATACCAGGCACAGCTAAACGAATACTCTCGGTTTTGCAAGAAAATGGGGCTTGAAGAGCAGAGGGAACGAATCTACTATGATATGCGCGGAAGAGTGGCGACCAAGAAGTAAGACGCCAATAAATCAATTTCAAAATAAAACAAAATCCGTTGTAAAAACAAAGGATTCTGGTATAATAAAGATAAAAGATAACAAGCAAAGAAATATGGCTAATGGGCAAAGAAGAAGTCCGTTATATATTTTGAAAGATGATGAAATTTCAGTATTAT
>CAZYCT010000072.1:0-10743 GCA_964646135.1 uncultured Coprococcus sp.
TTCCTTCTAACATTCCCATAATCTGTTCTACTGCCCAGTCTGTTCTACTTCCCATACAGTTGTCACCACAGATGATTGTATGTGTTACATCTGCATGAAGCCCTGCGTCGATTGCCGTCGCTGGCCCTATAAGTCCCTCATGAATGGTCGGCTCGTAATCAGCTGTGTCTTCTCCACCGACCTGACCAAAAAACTGATTAATATATACAATCGCTTTTTTACTCATTATGCTTGCTCCTCCCTCTCTTTTTAATAATCCATCATCTGCTTCACTGACCAACCACATACTCTGTCAGCGCAGAACAAACCATTATCTTCCATAATGACTGATCCGTCCGGTCTCACAGATGGTCCAAGTACCTCATCAGCTTCCCAGCCACCAGAGTTACCATCTCGTCCGAGAGCTTCTAATTCGCCAAGAACTGTTTCCATAGGTGGAAGTTCAATCAATTCACCTACGTTACCACAAGATACGATTGCATCACACTTTTCATCCAATGTTACGAATGGCTGTCCTGCACCATCACGTCCTACAGACTCGTTGGTCACACCTACGACTTTCACGCCTGCATCTTCCAATGCAACGATTGTTCCAATAAAGTCTGCATCTGGATTTCCGTAGCCCTCTTCTGCTACAACAGCCGCATCTGCTCCCACAGAATTTGCAAGCTGTGCTACGAACTGTGACGCACGTTCTTTCTGGAGAAGTGCTACATTTAAGTTCGACATAATCACACCAAGGAAGTTGATTGTCTTTCCATGTTCTCTGTAAAGAGCCTTAATATTTGGTACATTCTGGAAATCATAAGTTGACCATTTAGAAGAACATGGCATGAAACTTCCCGATACGATACAACCGTCAAAAATTTCATTTGGATTCATAAATGTTGGAAGGAAACGGTTTAAATCCCATCCGTACAATAAGTCATTGTATCCCATAGCTTCCATCTGTGACTGTGGCTGCATTACATACACAACAGATGGCAATTTTTCAATTTCTTCTCCTCTATTTCTCACACTACCGAGCTCATATACTTCTTCCTCTTCTGGCTGAAGTTCTTTTACACATCCTGCAATAAATTCTGCAAGTTTATGTCCAGCTCTTCTGAGTGCATCATTCATCTTCTGCTGTTCAAATCTTTCAAATTCTTCATTCGTATCAGCAACAAGAACAATATTCTGAAGCTGTCCAAATAATGTCAATTTCTGACCTGGACCCGACATGTCAATAAGTCCATCCTGGAATCCACCCATATGACGTGCCACTACAAGAATGCTTGTATTCTTAAGTGCATGCACCACACCATCTCCTGCTGGTCTTAAATCCGTTGTATATCCTGGGAAAATTCCCTTTCCATCTGGTCGCACACGTGGTTCAATCGCTTCTTTTACTGGACACATACGAATGCTATCGCCTGGTTTTGCAATGTAAAGGTCTGCTTCTGTAATTCTCTCATCTTCCTTTACAAATGCTAAGGCTTCTTCTTTGTTGATTGTTAATATTCCGTCTTTGTAAGATAATTCATCCCCAAATACGACATCTTTTACATAGAAATTACCAATTGTAAGTTTCATTGCAAATCTCCTTTCTTCTTCTCGTTCATTTTCATAAACACGTTTATTATATAATCATGTATTATTTATGAGCAATATTAGTTTTTACCAAATTTTTTTCAAAAAACTATCCATTTTTTACTAAACGTGATTTATTTTTTATTTCACGCTTGAACCCCGATAACCTGCATGATAAAATACATCACACAATAAATACGTCTCAAGGAGGGTTCACTTTGATCAGTGAAAATAAGAAAAAACAAATTCACAGAAAGATTCGCTATTTCGTAGAAGCAGTCTGGGAAATCGAAGCAAAAGAAGGCTTTGAAAATATAACCATCAAGAAAATCGCTGATGAAGCTGGATACAATGTTTCTACTATTTATACCTATTTTGAAAATCTCAATCATTTACTCGCATTCGCTTCATTAAAACACCTTCGCGAATATGCCCTTGCACTTTCTGAATGTCTTCAGAATATAGACGATCCACTTACCATATATTTAAAAACATGGGAATGTTTTAATTATCACAGTTTTTCGAAACCATTGGTGTACAAGCAGCTTTTCTTCGGTGATTATGCACCTTATTATAAAAAATCATTGGATCTGTATTATGAGATTTTTCCAGAGCATTTGCCACCAAAGGAATTGATTCTGGGTTCCCTTCATCAAGAAAAGGATATTTTCAAGCGGGATTCTAGTTTACTTCTGCTTTCCTCAAAAGCTGGAATCATTCCACCTGAGAATTTAAATACCATTTCAACCATCAATATCATGCTTTCCAGAGGAATGCTTGATTATCTATCCACAGGTGGAATCGACTACTCTGCCAAAGAACTCAGTAAGACCATTACCACCCACCAAGCTCATGCTTTGTTAGGTTTTGGTGTCCCGCGCGACGCTATCAACGAATTTTTAGAAACATCTTAAAAAATGCCTGGAATGTTGGTTGTAACATCCCAGGCGTTTTTATTTTTTAATTTTGTTCACATTTCATTTTTCTTTTCTGTACGCAGCTTCGACAATAGGAAGTGCTCTGCAATAACCAGATAAATCCTGTCGCAACAATAGCCATAATTCCCGTATTCCAGATCATATGTGCCAACATTGTGATTACTCACTATCGGTACAACATTTCACCATACGTACTCCCCAATATCCGTTATATACGTAGATAATCACCAAAAGAACAAACGCTGCAAGAAGTCAAAGTATACTTGTGCTACCTGACTTTTCCATCTCATAATCAATGATATCCCCTTCTTCATCTTCCGCGGTTTGAGAAGCTTTCCCTAATTTCTTGATCTTGTTTAAATAATATTCTCCCCGCTCAATCAGACTAATCGTCTGTCTGGAAATGCCGCACAATTTTTTTTGTCATTTGCATCTTGCCATTGACAACTTTACTTGTCAATACATTTCTATATAAAATAAAAATCCCACAGAATCTTGCAATCACTTGCTCAACTTCCGTGGGATTTCGTCCTCTGTTCTTCTATTTTAATTTTGCACCATCAGCAAATGCATTTCCAACCTTTTCTCCAAGTCTTACATATGCGTTATTAAATGGATCAAAAGTGATTGGGTCTACTTTTGCCACATCGACCTTGCCGTTCTCATCCAACACGCGTTCATCCACGCTGACATTCACAATCTCACCAACCATGCGGCAAGTCTCTGGATCATAGCTAACCATCTTACATTCTACGGCCACTGCAAGTTCATCAATCAGTGGAGCATCTACAAATTCTGATTTTGTAGTATGTAAACCTGCTTTTTCTAATTTGTTTGGAACATTATTTCCTGACTCAATTCCTACATAATCACACTCTACGACATGTGCCGCATCTGCCATACTTACAGTAAATGCTTTGCGCGCCAGAATATTCTTAACCGTCTTGTGACCTGCACTCAGACACATGGAAATCTGATTTCCTTCGCTGATGCCTCCCCACGCTGCATTCATAGCATCTGCAACACCATTCTCATCATAAGATCCTATGATAAATACAGGCTGTGGATACGTATACGGTTTTGCTCCAAAATTTTTTCTCATGAAATATTTCCTCCTTACTATCCGCAAATCACTTTCTAAAAACTGTTTCTATTATAGCACTATTTATTCCTCAGTGCTTGTTTTTCTGCGTTTTTTTCCATTTCTTTTCCACTCGCTGTCACAGATTGGAACTTTCCATATGACAGGTTCGTGGTCTCGATAGATCTGCTGATCGCTCAAATTAAAATAATCATATCTTATGTTTTCTCGCTGTCCGATTGTATTATCATAAGTTGTATCCAGATGGTAATATTTTCCTCCTATGCGCACCACATTCCACGCATGGCGGTATTTGATATCCTTCTCTTGGTTCGCTTCCGATACGGCAATAATGCACCAAATCCCCAAGGTATCGCACAAAATCTTCACGGATTTTGCAATTCCTTCACAGACTCCGACACCGTGCCCCAGCGGTCCTATGATTTCATGGGAATAGGGCTTTTTCAATTTATCATATGTCACACTTCGACAGATAAAATCATGAACAAAAAGCTCTTTCTCCGTTTCGTTCAATTTCTCTGCCTGCCTTGCCAACTTCCTTATTCGCGCATCCAGCGCTTTCTGATGTTCCTGTATTTTATTCTTTTTGAACATGTACTCTGGGATCATCTCCACATTCTCTGCATCCCCATAATAACGGTATTTGAATGTCTCTGTATAGAAAATCTTTGGATGATCCAGCCGCACTTTGAAATAGATATCTGCAAGCGCATGGCGGTCCAATCGTGGAACTTGAAAAGATGGAGCCAGCGACTCCAACCCACATTTCACACTTTGATACACTCGCTGCTCCACCTTCGTCAAATTATCATAATAATACGCCATGGCACTTACCCTATCACTTCAAAAAGCACTTTCACAAAAAAGATTCCTAAGACCACTGCAATAGTCGGCTTCACAAACTTTGCGCCGCCTTTAACAAACAGTCTAGTCCCCAGGTAATTCCCTGCAATGCTGAATACTCCCGCTGCCAGTCCCAATAGGAGGATAACCTTTCCTTCTAATAGAAGCACTGTGAAGCTGGAAACATTGGTCGTCAAATTAATCACTTTCGCAATCCCATTTGCTTCACTTAATTTCATATGTGCCACACTTGTTAAAAGCAAAATCAAAAAAGTTCCTGTCCCAGGTCCGTAGAATCCGTCATAGGCTCCTATAATTATGGCTGCCCCAATAGCGATCAACAGGGTTTTCCCTCCAGAATAAGGTTCTCTTTCCACATCCAGCACCTTACACTTAAAGACATAAAAAGCAGTCAGTGGAAGAACAAACAACAAAATAATCTTGAAAGCACCATCTTCCAAGAGTAACCCTAAATGGGCTCCTACATTCGACGCGATCCATGCGCAAACTGCACAGACGAGCGCAGGCTTCCACGCAATGTAGCCACGCTTCGCATACCGCCAAGTTGCCACCGTCGTTCCCATACCAGAACTCAGTTTATTTGTTCCTATCGCATAGTGCACGGGCAAACCAGAAATCATATAGGCCGGAAGGGAAATCAAACCGCCTCCTCCTGCAATAGCATCCACAAAGCCCGCCAAAAACACCAGTGGGCACACAATCAAAAAATGTGTTATTGTTATCGTAACCATCTCTACTTAATCAACCTCGAAATCTCTTTAAATGTCGGATTTCCTGCCTTGCGTGTGAGTTCAAACAGGATTGCTTCCGTTGTAGTGAGCAAGATTCCTTCTTGCTGGGCGCGAAGAATCGCAATTTCCTTGTCAGATTCTTTTCTTGAGCTCATGCAATCCACCACAAGTATCGGTGTGTAGCCAGCTTCTTTCAAATCTATACATGTCTGAAGCACACAGATATGTGACTCGATACCACACACGATCACATTCTTCTTACCGCCAGCTTCCACTGCATTTCTAATGGCCTCGTCATCCATACAGCTAAAGGTAATCTTATCAAAATACTTCTCTTCGCCTGCCGCTTCAAAGAGGGATGGAATTGTCATTCCGATTCCCCTCGTGTACTGCTGCGTAAAGAGCATCGGAACCTCCAGTGTTCTCAATCCTTTCAGCAAAATACCTGTGCGCGCCTCCAAAGCTTCTGCCTTATCCATCACTGGCATTAATTTTTCTTGAAAATCTATCACCAGTGCCATTGTATCTTCCTTCAATATTCTCATATCCAAAGTCTACCTTTCTTCAAACTCCTGAAATTCTGTGTGCTCTCCTACATATTTGTATGCTGGACGTATAATCTTTCCTGCATTAATAATCTCTTCTAGTCGATGTGCGCTCCATCCTGCTATACGGGCGATTGCAAAGATTGGTGTAAATAATTCTTCTGGAATTCCAAGCATTGAATATACAAATCCGCTGTAAAAGTCCACATTCGCACAAACATTCTTGAACAACTTTCTGTGTTCCATCACAAGTCGTCCCGCCAAACGTTCCACCAGTTCATAGAGTTCGAATTCATCCATCAATCCTTTTTCTTCTGCAAGGCTGCGGGCATAATCTTTCAAAATCACTTCTCTTGGGTCAGAGAGCGTATAGACTGCGTGTCCCATTCCATAAATCAGTCCACTCTTGTCAAATGCCTGCTTATCTAAGATCTTCTGCAGATGTGCTGCTACTTCCTCTTCGTTCTTCCAGTCCTTGACATTCGCCTTGATATCCTTGAACATTCCCTGAACCTTCATATTCGCTCCACCGTGTCGCGGTCCTTTCAGAGAACCGATAGAAGCTGCCACAGAGGAGTATGTATCTGTCCCAGAAGAAGAAACTACATGGGTTGTAAATGTAGAGTTATTACCACCACCATGTTCTGCATGCAGGACAAGTGCAATATCCAATACCTTCGCCTCTAATTCTGTGTACTTTCCATCCGGGCGAAGCATGAGCAAAATATTCTCCGCCATCGATAATCCCTTCTCTGGATTGCGGATAAATAAAATGTCATCCTTGCGGAAATGACGGTATGCATGATAAGAATACACGGCAATCAGTGGCATCTTGGCAATCAGACTCAATGACTGGCTAAATACATTGGCCGGCGAAATGTCTTCGGCATTGTCATCATAAGTATACAGACTCAAAATACAGCGCTGCATTGCATTCATGATATTCTCGCTTGATGCTTTCATGACAACGTCTCGCACAAAACGACCGCTCAAAGTCTGTAATTCATAGAGCATATCTAAAAAACCATCCAACTCCTCTTTATTCGGAAGTCTTCCAAATAAAAGAAGGAATGTTGTCTCCTCAAAACCAAATTTTCGTCCTTCCAATCCCTGCACTAAATCATTTACATTAATTCCCTGATAATAAAGCTGTCCATCCGCCGGAATTCTGCGCCCATTGACCAGATTGTGTCCACTTACATCCGATACTTCCGTAAGTCCAGTCAGCACACCCTTACCAGACGCATCACGAAGCCCTCTTTTCACGTCATATTCCACATAAAGATTCGGATCAATGTGATGTTTCTCAAAAAGTGCTTTCATCAACATCTCTTCATCTCGTTTCAGCACTTCTAATGCTTCCATTTCCATCTTTTCGTTTGTCATTGCTTCATTTTCCATCTCTGTCATTCCTCCAAACTGCGTGATAGCATCTCCTTTAATAATATTACACCTATCATATCACATTCAAAACGCAATAGAACCATTTTTTTAGGAAATATTATATCTAATTACTATATACATTTCAATCACTATTTATTGTATACTTTTATCATCACAAAGATAGCTTGAAAGGAAAACAGAAAATGAGTAATCACTTTGAAGAAAATTACGGAAGCCGTATTAAAGAATTGAGAATAAAAATGGGGCTGACTCAGAATCAGGTTGCCATGGAATTGAATGTTACTCCAGGTTATATCAGCAATGTCGAAAATAATAGAACTGCTATGTCACTGCGCATCTTAATCTACTATGCAAAATTAGTAGGAATTTCTCTTGATTCTCTTGTTGGGCAACTGGAACCTGAGTACACAGCTACTTCTTTAGACAACGATTTGATGGCGAAGCTCTCTAAACTGACAGATGATCAAAAAGTAAAGCTCCTCAAAACTTTAGAAATCTGGGAAGGTTAAATCTATGGAACAACAATCATTGCAAACTTATGTTGAGCAAAATTACAATACTCTTTTGGAACTGTTACGTTCTCTTTGTCGAATTCCCGCACCGTCTCATCATGAAAAGGCCCGGGCTGATTTCTGTCAAAACTGGCTAGAACAAGCCGGAGCCACAGGTGTGTACGTTGATTCTGCGTTAAATGTCATCTTCCCTTTAAATTGCGAAAATGATAATCAGCTTACCGTTTTTGCAGCACACACGGACACAGTTTTCCCTGATTTAGAACCACTTCCTTACCGTGAAGATGATAACTATATCTACTGTCCGGGAGTTGGAGATGACACGGCAAGTCTCGCCATCTTACTGATGACAGCAAAATATTTTATCGAGTATCACATGATTCCTTCCCACGGTATTCTTTTCGTGTGTAACTCTGCAGAAGAAGGCCTTGGAAATTTGAAAGGTACACGCCAGTTAATGTGGGACTACGAAGGGCGAATTTCGAGATTTATCACGTTCGACAGCAATCTGAATTATATCAACCATCAATGTGTAGGCTCTCATCGCTATCGCGTAGAAGTAAAGACAGAAGGTGGACATTCTTTTCAAAAATTCGGAAATCCAAACGCCATTGCTATTTTATCTGAGTTGGTTCATCAAATATATGCGCTTTCAGTTCCTTCTATTGAAAATGCACGCACTTCCTACAATGTCGGCACGATAGAAGGTGGTACCTCCGTGAATACGATTGCCCAAAATGCAAGTATGTTGTGCGAATATCGTTCTGATAATGAGCAGGCACTCTCTATCATGAAAGAGAATTTCGAGAAAATCTTCTCATCCATTCAAAGAGATGGCATAGCAGTGTTGGTTGAGCAAATCGGTTCTCGCCCATGCGCCAAAAACGTAGACCCATTAGAAATAGAAAAAATGACAAAAGATTGTATACATATAATAGAAGAAATCACAGGGCAGCCTGTGACACTCAAATCAGCCTCAACGGACTGCAATATTCCATTATCACTTGGGATACCCGCCATCTGTGTCGGTGTCTATCGCGGTGCTGGGGCACACACGAGAGAAGAATGGATTGAAAAATCCTCCCTAAAACCAGGATTTGAAATTGCATTAAAGATCGTAAAATTTTACAGTTCTATTTCTTAATGTTCACTTCCTTGTTTTCTTTTCTAATAACAGAACGCAAAAATGCCGCAACCAGATTCCTCTAGTTACGGCATTTATCTTATTACATCTTCTCAAGTAGAAACTTTTCCTAGTTCTCTTTCTTCATAGCCTTCCTTCCAAGTTCTGGTAAGAATAGTGCTACAATCCCCTGAATTCCACAACAAACACCTGTCATAACAAACATCATCGAATAGTTTATCCCTGCACTTCCAGAACAAAGTGGAATAATTACATAACTTGGCAAAATAAATGCTGCCAACATCTCAACTGTGGTGATAACACCTGATGCACTTCCCACATTCTCCGCTCCTATTTCTGGAAGAAATGCTGGGTAGCTTAATACAATTGGAAGTATTCCACAAGCAAACACAGAACCGAGCGCAATGACAAGTGCCATCACGATTCCATCACAGAAATTCCATCCCACAATGACAAGGCCCATACCCAAAAGAGCCGATACAAGCATAGATGGTCTGTCAAGTCCAACTTTTGCTACAATATTTGGAATAATTATATTTCCACAAAAACTTCCAATCGTAAAAATGCTGGCATAAAGTCCCGCTGTTGCAAGGCTCAATCCTCTTTCCTGCAAAGCTGTAGGATAGAAGGATGCAATTGTAATCTGAAAGCCCACAAAAGCTACTGCAATCAATGTTATAAACCAAACATTTTTGCTCTTCATAGCCTTCTTCAGCGGTTCAAGTACCGGTGCTGGCTCTGGTGCCGGAACATTCTCTGGTCTATCTTTTACCAAGATCATCCAAAGTATCGCCATCACAGCCATCAAACAAGAGCCGAACATGAACGCGCTTTTCGTTCCTGAGAAAAATGCTGTCGTAGCCTGAGCTAACGCAGTCGAAATAGAAGCTGCACCTACTGTAACTCCCATCATCGCGCCTAATAAATGTGGTGGAAACCATGCTGATAACAATTTAGCTGCACAGATTGTGATAACTGTCGATGCAGTTCCCAACAGCAACATTGCAACAAAGAAAAATCCATAGCTCGTTGCAACAAGTCTTAAGAAACATCCCACCGTACTAATAATCATAGCAATGGCGACGCTTTTCTTCGGTCCTATCTTATCCGCAAGAACGCCTCCTGGGATACCTATAAAAAATCCGATCAACATCGGTGCCGTCATAGCTGCTGCAAACTGCTGTGCTGACATACCCATCTGTTGCATCAATTCCCCTGCTAAAATTGATGCTTGAAATTGATTGTAATTGCATGGCAACAACGCCAAAAATACCATTGCACCTATCACAAGATAATAGCGCGATTCTTTCTGCCTAGGCATTTTCTTTTCCTCCTCTATTTATGAAATCATAATATACTTTCCAGCTACTACAAAGAATTCCTTCGCAAGAATAGAACGATGTTCTTCATAGTAGTCTGCATAATCATCATGCATACCATTTTTTACCCAATCAGCAATTACGCCGACTATCGCCTGTGTATTAATCTTAGCCATGAATTCTAGTTCTTCTTCTCCCAATGGAACTGCTGACTCAGAATATATCATGCGAAGATTTTCTTTCCACAGATCATAGTATAATTCATATAGTGAATCAAAAAGAGAATTTTGCCCTACATATTTAAAGCAGGAAAGGTAAAACGCTCGCTCCTGATAAAGTCGGCTGCACACATTCACAAAACTATTGGCCAAAAACTTTGATGGTGAATGAAAGGCTTCCGTCTCTTTTGAGATATCTGAATAAAAAATCCAGTTTATTAACTCATACTTGTCTTTAAAATGGTAATAAAAACTATTTCTGCTCAAATTGCAATGCTCAGTGATATCTTTTACTGAAATTTTCTCCAACGGCTGTTCACACAAAAGTTCTTTTAATGATGTTGCAAACGCCTCTTTGGTAATTTGATTTTTTGACATATGATCATCCTTTCGC
>CAZYCT010000073.1:0-5855 GCA_964646135.1 uncultured Coprococcus sp.
TGGACAAGATGATACGAAAGAAATAGCTGATAAAATGGTAAAGAAATTAGTGGGACTTCGTATTTTTGAAGATGAAAATGGAAAAACGAATTTATCACTTGCTGATGTAGACGGGCAGTTGTTGCTTATTTCGCAGTTCACGCTTTACGCCAATTGTAAGAAAGGCTTTCGACCAAGCTTTATTGAAGCAGGAGCACCAGAACCGGCGAATGAGATGTATGAGTATATTATATCAGAATGTAAAAAGACAGTTCCTGTTGTAGAGCGTGGTTGTTTTGGCGCAGATATGAAAGTTAGTCTTGTAAATGATGGACCATTTACAATTATCTTAGATTCAAATCAGTTATAAGAAAATGTGGAGGAAAAGAGAAATGAGTTATGACGTTTTAAATAACAAGATTATGGAAATGAAAGACGATATCATTGCCTCTATTCAACAAAACATACGAATTGAAAGCGTGAGAGGAGAGGCAGCGCCAGAAGCTCCATATGGCCCAGGTCCTAAGAAAGCATTGACAGATCTCTTAGAACTAGGGGAAAGTATGGGATTTAAAACTGGACATGCTGATCATCGTATGGGATGGATTGAATACGGAGAAGGCGAAGAAATGGTTGGAATTTTAGGCCATGTGGATGTAGTGCCTGCAAATAGTGAAGGATGGACATATCCTCCATTTGCGGCTGAAATCCATGACGGTATCCTTTGGGGCAGAGGAGTTCTTGATGACAAAGGTCCGATTATTGGATCCATTTATGCATTAAAAGCTATCCGTGATTTAAATTTACCGATTGACCGTAGGATTCGTGTAATGTTTGGTTCAGATGAAGAATGTGGATGTTCTTGTGCAGAATACTATGTTAATAATGGATATGAGATGCCAACAATTGGATTCACACCAGATGGAGATTTCCCATTGATTTTTTGCGAAAAGGGTATGTCACATTTTACAATCGGTGCTCCAGTAAGAGATGGCGGATTGATTGAGGTAGAATATTTTGGTGGTGGAGTTGCAAATAATGTAGTTACGCCAAAATGCAAAATGATTGTTAATGGTCATATTGATGTAGCACCAACTGAAGGAATTACCGTGATAGAGGAAAATGGAAAGACAGTAGTAGAAGCTATAGGACTCAGTGCACACGGTAGCACACCTTATCTAGGAGTTAATGCAGCAATTAAACTTTTAAATGCTGTGAAAGGTAACAATTTTGGTGGAGATTTCCAAAAATATATGGACTTTCTGCTTAACAAAATTGGCACTGAAGTACATGGAGAATCTCTGGATATTCACTATATAGATGAAGAGACAGGAGAAACTTCATTAAATTTAGGTGTACTACATTTTGATGCAGAGAGTATGTCCTTCACTCTTGATATTCGTTATCCTAAGAATGCTGTTGCAGAAGATGTAGATGCGAACGTATTAAAAGCTATTACAGAAGCAGGGTTCGAAGTACTTTCTAAATCAAATATGAATTTACTCTATGTACCAAAGGATTCAGAGCTTGTAACTAAATTGATGCAGGTATACAAAGAAGAAACCGGACGTGACGAACAGCCAATGGCAATCGGAGGAGGAACATATGCCAAAGAATTTCCAAATATGGTAGCATTTGGCCCAATGTTTCCGGAAGACGAACCGACTATCCATCAGCCAAACGAAAGAGTTGAAATTGATAAATTAATGAAATCTATTCAACTTTTTGGTGCAGCTATGTATGAGCTCGCAAAGAAATAATAAATCATATACTTTATAATTTCATTATGACCTGCAAAAGCGTACTTTCTATTAGTTGCTTTTGCAGGCTAAATGAAAATTTTTATGGTTCTCGTAATTTGACTATATTGGCCGCACGTTTTCTTCGATCTTCATCAGAAGTGGCATAATGCTTTTTCGTTGTATTCACATCTTTATGTCCTAATACATCAGCTACAAGATAAATATCACTGGTTTCCCGATATAAAGCAGTTCCATATGTACTTCTAAGCTTATGAGGTGTAATCTTTTTGGTGGTAATTTGGCTAGTATATTTTTTTACCATATTTTCTATTGCTTGGATTCCCATACGCCTTTTTTGTGTAGAAAGAAAGAGCGCATTTTCTTCCCCTTCTTGAGGTGTGATTAATTTTCTTGATGTCTCAAGATAACAACGCAGTGCTTGTTCGACTTCATTACCGAAATATACAACAGATTGATTTCCACCTTTTCTTGTAACAGTAATTCCATTATTATTAAAATCAATATCTGTAAGATCTAATCCAACACATTCAGAAATTCGTATACCAGTTCCTAGTAGAAGAGTGAGAATAGCAATATCACGAGTTTTGGTTTTTTCATAATATCTTTTTGCCTGGCCGGTTAATTCAGAACCACAGTGTTCTACATAATCGAGTAATTTGGCAACTTCATCAGCATCCATACGAATGATAGCTTTATCATGAAGCTTAGGCATCTGCACTAATAAAGTGGGATTTTTTTCAATTAACTGCTTTTTATAATAGTATGAGTAAAAACTTCTCAGAGAAGACATTTTTCTCGAAAGACCTCGTTCTGTATTTGTAACCTGTCTTTGATCGGAAGCATTGTATACTTTTAAATATTCCTGATATTCTTCAATATCTAATGGAGAAAGCATCTCTAAATCACTAAGTCGAATATCTTTCATTGAATAATTCTTGAAGGTCGGATTCATATCCAATAGAAATTGAAAAAAAACTCGTATGTCATATGCATAGGAAATTCTTGTTCTCGGTGAACTAGTTTGTTCTATGGAACGAAAATAATCTTTTGCAAATTCAGGCATTGTGCTAAGGATATTGCGAAGTTTTAATGTATTGTCGATATATACCTGTTTTTGATAAGTGTCATTAGAATTAGCCATTATTTCATTTGTACCTCACTTTGAATCGTTAATAACAAGCTCATTATATCATACTGTGAAAAAAATATCTACATCTATTGGATAAATATGTGTTTGTCGTATAGATGTCTCTCTATCTATAATAGTGTTTGTAACAAGAGTTCTAATCAAATCCTATTGATAATATGCAATGGTAATATAATCTCCTTCCTGGATAGAATCAGCTGCTAAGATATTTATATTATTAATTGAAAGGATCTCATCTATATATTCATAAATGGATTGGTATTCTTCGCATATGTTATCAGATGCAATTTTCCAAATAGAATCACCTTTCTGGATTTCAATTGATTTGTAATATTTTTCTCTAGGTTCTTCAGAAGTCAGATTTGTATTGTGTGCACTTGAAAAGAAACTTCCAAAATAACAACTACATATAATAATCAAAAGTAAACTAAAAATTCCTGATGCAAAAATATTGTTCTTACTAACCGTTCTAGATGACTGCTTTCTCATAATACTCGTCTCCTCTCGTATAGGCAAAAATATGTTCCGAACATAAGTTCTAAAAAGAATATAGCACCCGAACGAATGTTTGTCAAGCATATCGAACATATTTTCTAAACATTTGTTTGCTTTTTTAAGATATATATGATATGATTACTGTAATATAAGTGAAATTAAGGGGGCTTATTTATTATGGATAAAGGTAAGATAAGCAAAAAACAAGAAGAAATTCTAGAATATATAAAAGCACAGATTTTGGAACGTGGCTTTCCTCCGGCTGTGCGTGAGATCTGTGAAGCTGTTAATTTAAAATCTACTTCATCTGTACATTCTCACCTTGAAACATTAGAAAAGAACGGATACATTCGACGGGATCCAACAAAACCACGTGCGATCGAGATTTTGGATGATACATTTAATTTAACAAGAAGAGAGATGGTTCAGGTTCCTATTGTCGGTCGTGTTGCTGCGGGTGAACCTATATTAGCACAGGAAAACATTGAAGACTACTATCCTATTCCGGCAGAATTTATGCCGAATAATGATTGTTTTATATTAAAAGTCAGAGGCGAAAGTATGATTAACGCTGGAATTATGGATGGAGATTATGTGGTAGTTTCTAAGTGTAATACTGCTTCAAATGGTGAGATGGTTGTAGCTTTGATTGAAGATGGTGCCACTGTAAAGACATTTTATAAAGAAGAAGGTTACATTCGTCTGCAGCCAGAGAATGATTCTATGGATCCATTTATTCTTGAGGATGTAGAAATTCTTGGAAAGGTTCACGCTGTTTTTCGTTTTATAAGATAGATTAATACATAGAATAAAGGGGTAGAAGGTAAATGTTAATCTTTATCTTCTACCCTATCATTATAATTAGCTTAAGAGGTTGAATCCTAGGACTATAACTCCAAGAACTACAAGAATAATACCTGTCATGCGGTTCAAGGACTTTGCGCTTGCTTTATTTGCAATGATTGCAGCAATTCGGGCCCATAAAAGTGTGAAAACTACGCATAAGAAAAATACGGTCCAATCAGGTTTGCCTCCTATTGCAAAATGAGACATCGCTCCTGTAAGTGCTGTAAATGTCATAATAAATACGCTAGTTCCTACGGCAGTTTTTAATTCATATCCTAAAATGGATGTCAGTATAAGCAACATCATCATGCCACCGCCGGCACCGACAAATCCACAAATAAATCCAATTAGCATACCACAGAGAATTGATTGAATCGCCCGCTTCTTTGCTGGGACATTCTCCATAGATTCTTTGGTTGCCATTACAGGTTTTACAATAAACTTAATTCCCAGCATGAGTGTCATAAATACAGAAAAATTACCCATTGTTGTGGATGGGACTAAGCTTGCAATATAGCTTCCAACTACGGTAAACATCAATACAGAAATCATCATAAGCAGTCCATTTTTGATGTCAAGGTTTTTGTTTTTTCCATAAGTATACGCAGATATAGCACTAGCTAATACATCTGACGATAAAGCGATTCCAACTGCCATATATGGATCCATATTTAAAAATGTAATCAGCATTGGACTGATCACTGCTGCTGCACTCATGCCAGCAAATCCAGTCCCAAGACCGGCCCCCATACCCGCAAAAAATGTAACAAATAAAATAGTCAATAATTTCATATTAGTTCCTCTTTCCTATTCAAAGGTATACAAAGTGTCAAGATTGGAATTAACCCGTTCTAGGGTCTGAAAAAAAAGATCAACTTGAGTATTGGAAATATCAGAGAATAATGCTTTTACAAAATTCTCCTGCAATTCTTTTCCTTTTTCGATAATTGGCGCTGCTTTCTCAGTACAATTCAAAAAAATTTTTCTGCGATCTTGAGCAGCTGGCGTCCTTTCAAGATATCCTTCTTTTACCAATTTATCAATATTTACAGAAACAAGATTTGCTTTGATTTTTCTAATTTCCACAATATCTCTGGCTGTGCGATATTCTGGATTATTTGCTAAAAATAACAGAATATCAAATGCTGTCTGAGGTATATTAAGTTCATGACACAATGGTCGACATATCTCCGCATATGCAAGCATTAATTTTTGTGTAAATTCAATAGCATATTTCATACACTTCTCTCCTATTTTACAGCCCTTCACTGACATACTTTGTTCTGTTTTTGAATATTTCAAATTTGAACTAATTTTAATATAAATTCTATATTGTGTCAATTTTATTTTTCTTAACTCTTAACATAAAGTAAATAGAAACAAATACAGACAAAGTTTCTGCGATAACGAAACTTGTCCAGATGAGTGGCGTTCCTCATATTTGATTGTTCTTCCGCTACTTCCGAATTCACGGCTAATTGTAATAATTTTGATCATTTCTATTTCTTCCTAAAAAACAAAAAGCGTGTAATCTTTGTAGAAAACTACTTTAGATTACACGCATAAATATTGCTGGATTTACATCTATCGATTACACATTTGTCGCTCGTCATGAACAAGCTTCG
>CAZYCT010000073.1:5955-10715 GCA_964646135.1 uncultured Coprococcus sp.
TGCTGGATTTACATCTATCGATTACACATTTGTCGCTCGTCATGAACAAGCTTCGATTATAAAGAAAAGGAGAGGCACCACACCTCTCCTTTATTACACTTTTTACACTACTTATGTATTCGTTATATCAGTAGTTGTATCGTTTTTTCTTCAAGCAATTAATTTCACTTTTCAATCATCTCTTCGTGTGTTAATAATGTTGTTTTTAATGCAATATCACCAACTCCATTTAAAATCATTGTTGGGCGATAAGCATAATTTTTGATTGTTTCCATGTCAGAAACTCCAGAAAGTACCAATACGGTAGACATACCACTTTCTAATCCAGAAATTACATCGGTATCCATGCGATCACCAATCATGACTGCTTCTGCCGAATGGCAGCCAAGCATGTTTAAGCCTGTACGCATCATCAAAGGATTGGGTTTACCGCAAAAATATGCCTGTGTTCCAGTTACCATTTCTATAGGGGCTACCAATGCCCGACAAGCTGGCGCAATTCCATTTTCAATTGGACCAGATATATCTGAGTTCGCTCCGATTAATTTCGCACCTTTTAAAACCAAATTAGTTGCTTTGGTCAACGTATCTAGAGAATAAGCTCTTCCCTCTCCGACAACTACATAATCAGGATTCACATCGTTCATTGTAATTCCAGCATCATAAAGTGCGTTCAAAAGTCCAGCTTCACCAATGGCAAACACTGAACATCCTGGTGCTTGTTCTTTTAGAAAAGCTGCTGTAGCTAATGCACTAGTATAAAAATGTTCTTCTGCTACATCTAATCCCATTCGCTTCAATTTTTGCTTTAATTCTCGTGGAGTATATCCACTATTATTTGTCAAAAAAAGAAACTCTTTTTTTTCTTCATATAACCATTGAATAAATTCGGGTACTCCTGGTAATATTTTATTTCCATGATAGATTACACCATCCATATCACAGATAAACCCTTTTTTTTCATTAAAATCAATCGTAGTCATTGTATTCAACTAATTTTCATCCTCTCATTTACTATTTTACACAGTCATTATTGTAATATTGCTATGTAAAATCTAAAATATAGAGAATGTAAAGTTTAAGAAAAATTTTGCAAAATATGATGCTTCTGTAACGGCTCTCTATATATTACTATTACCAATTTTTCTTTTCCTTAGCACAATCATGCTGTTTCTTTCTCTCTTCCACCATCTTTCCGAACCATTCCACCATATTAGGATCCGAATGTGAAAAGAATGCACTTTGTTTTTTGTCCAAAGATGTGATTTTAGTCATGTCTTCTTCCGATAACATAAAATCGAATATGTTAAAATTCTCCACCATTCTTTCATAGTGCACAGACTTTGGAATGATAACAATACCTCTTTGAATATGCCATCTTAAGATGACTTGCGCAACAGTTTTATTATATTTTTGGGCAATTTTTGTCAATACTGCATCTGTAAACATATCACATCGTCCTTCTCCGAACGGTGCCCATGCTTCCAATTGAATGTCATATTTATCATGCCAGAGTTTTGATTCTCCCTGTTGATGGTAAGGATGAATTTCAATCTGATTAATCATTGGTTTGATACGTGCAAAAGTAGCAATATCAATCATTCTATCTGGGTAGAAATTAGAGATACCAATGGCTTTTAATTTTCCTTTTTCATAGTATTCTTCTAATGCTCTCCAAGCACCATAGTAATCAGAAAATGGTTGATGCAGTAAAAGCAGATCCAAATAATCTGTCTGCAATTTTTGCAGCGATTCTTCGATAGAGGTCTTGCATTCTTCATACCCATAATGTTCAATCCATACCTTTGTTGTGAGGAATATTTCTTCACGAGGAACGCCACTTTTTGTGAGCGCTGAACCAACTTCCTCTTCATTAAAATAAGATTGTGCTGTGTCAATCAGACGATAACCGACTTTCAATGCGTCCAGAACACATCGTTCACATTCATCTTTGGTAACTTGATATACTCCATACCCTAATTGTGGTATTTTAATACCATTATTTAATACTTTATATTCCATTTTGTGCCCTCCTTGAAAATACACTGTAATTATGTTACACTTTTATTGTATCAAGCGGTAGTAACTACCGGTCAAGCATTATTTCACATATTAGGAGGTTATTATGTTTACAATGAAGGAAGCTTGCGAACAAACGCATTTATCCTATGAAACGTTAAAATTCTATTGTAATCAGGGATTAGTTCCAAATGTTAAACGCGACAAATATAACCATCGTGTATTTGACGAGAGAGACATCGCATGGATCAACAGCTTGAATTGTCTTAAAAATTGTGGCATGAGTATTGCCGAAATGAAAGAATACATTTCGCTCTGTCTTATTGGAGAAACCTCAATTCCAGAGCGAAAAGTTATATTGGAACGTAAGCGAAAAGATTTAGTAAAACAACTTGCACAGGTACAGGACTGTATTGACTATATCGACTGGAAACAAAACTTTTATGATGATGTATTGGCCGGTAAAATCGAATATTACAGCAATCTTGTGGTTACGACTTCAAGCTAATAATCATTCAAATAATGCTGATTTATTTTGCATTATGATTTTCCATAATTTTCATCAATAATTCTGACAAAATGTCTGCTTCTTCTTCAGATAGTCCTTTTGCCATTTTCGTTTCAATATCGTCTGCCAAAGCAATAAATTCAAATCTTTTGCTTTCAGCATATTCTGTCAAAGCAAGTAATTTGCTTCGTTTATCTTTTGGATTTTCAACACGTTTTACCCAACCATTCTTTTCAAGATTGTGAATAAGGCCTGTAACCGTAGGATTTGTCATAGAGAACCTCTCTTCTATATCTATCTGTCTGATAGAGTAAGAGGGCGAAATATATAAGAGCATCAATATTCGAAACTGACTGCTTGTAAGCTGATATGGAACGAGTAATTGATTGATATATTTATCGAAAATTAATGAACTCTTTTTAATCAATACTGAAATTTTCCTTTTTTTCATGATTTTCCTCCTCAAAAAAATGATACTGAGTATATAGTAGCATGTGAGAAGCTCTTCTTCAATCTATAAAATTTTATACATAAAAAGAAACAGGCAATACAACACCATTTTATTGCATTACCTGTTTCATAACATCAATATTCTATTTAGCAGCTTCAGCAGGTGTTATTTGCTGAACTGGGTACAATTCTGGATCAGATAATTGCCACTGATA
Organism: uncultured Coprococcus sp.; assembly: GCA_964646135.1. GTDB lineage: Bacteria > Bacillota > Clostridia > Lachnospirales > Lachnospiraceae > Allocoprococcus. The sequence continues at coordinate 9,148 of CAZYCT010000073.1, forward strand.
CCATCCACCATCAAAAAGTGTTATATTATCCATTCCTTCTTGGTAACAGATAAAAAATGGAATTGTTGCTCTCCAACCTGTTCCACAATAAAATGAAATTTCATTATCTAATGAAGAGTTAGATTCTGCTAAGAAGTCTTTTACTACGTCTATGCTTACTACTGTTCCATCTTCTTTTGCATATTCATTTAAATTGTGTCCCCATACAGCACCTTTTGGTTCACCAGCATTTGGTATATATGCATATCCTGATATTTCACCTGTAAATTCTTCTTCTCTACGAATACTTAGAAGTCTGAAATTATCATTATTCTCTAAATTGTCCTTAACTTCTTCAATAGACATAACGTATTCTGGATGTCCTGGTATTTTCACACCAAAATCATAAGAAGCATCCCCGGCTACTGGAAGATTTTCTTTTGTTTCTAAGTCAAATCCTTCAGCTTTCCATTTTTCAAGACCACCATCTAAGATTTTTACATCTTCAACTCCGGCATACAAGCATGCAAATGCAACTCGTCCAACACTTCCGTCAGCGGATGTCTTGCTTCCATAAACGATCAGTGTTGTGTCTGATTCTACACCATATCTTTTTAAGAAGTCACCCAATTCTTCTGGTGTTCTTAAATTATACAAGTTATATACATCATATTCTTTGCCAGTAAGATCATCCTTTGCATCACCTTCCGGCCATGGTTCCCAGTCTGTATATTCGACTTCATTAGAAGTCATATAAACAGCTCCAGGAATATGTCCTTCTTCGTATGTTGCTGTTCCACCCCAGTCAACATGGATAAGCACATAGTTTTCAGATTCTTTTTCTTTGCCATCAATCACACTTTGTAACCACTCTGGAGTTACAAATACCTGGCGTTTTTCCTTTTTTGTAATTTCGTCTGTCTGTTCTTCTTGCTTGTTGGTGTCTTTTGTATCATCCGTTTCGGAACTGCATGCTAGCATGCTAAAGGCCATAATTGCAACCAGCAAAAGACTTATCATACGTTTTTTCATGTGGAATTCCCTCCTATATTCTTTGTTCCACGCCAATAATAACATAGGAAGCTATGTATGTAAAGTTAAAAACAATACATTCATTTATCAATATTGCGTATAAGCATTCCTACTTATATGTAATATCTATAACTTTGATATTAGAGGGATTTGTTCTTGTAATTGGGAACTAATTCATCTTACTATTAAATATCTTGTTATATCAATTTTTTCGTGCTTTAATAATGCAATTTTATTCTGCATACCGCCGCCATAACCTGTTAGATTTCCATTTGCTCCGACTACTCTATGGCATGGTATAATGATACAGATGGGATTCCAGCCAACTGCTCCTCCTACTGCTTGAGCTGACATCCGATTTATTTTTCTCCTTTTTGCAATTACCTTTGCTATGTCATTGTATGTTAATGTCTCTCCAAATGGAATTGTATTCATTATCTCAATGACTTCCTGCCGAAATGGTGTGAGATTTTTTATCTCATAATTTGGCACAAAGTCTGGAACTTTACCACTAAAATAAATATCTAACCAATGACTTGTTTCTCTAAATATTGCTA